>CAZAIW010000023.1:0-17591 GCA_964485285.1 uncultured Burkholderiaceae bacterium
GCTTTAGGTGCCGCCGCCGCAGGAGCTGGCTTGACTTCCTCTTTTTTGCCGCAGCCGATGAGGCTAACGGTTAAGAGCGCTGCAGCCGTAATGGCTGAGACTTTCAAAACGCTACGCTTACTAAATTTCATACAAGCTCACTTTCATGATTAAGTTAAAGAAAAAGGGGAAAACAAATTCTACGAGTTTGGGTGGAAGGGTTTTCCCAAACTAGCGGGCATGTTGGTGCGTATCCAAGTTGGATTACGCGAAATCAAGACAAGCACAAGGACGGTAGCTAAATACGGAAGCATGTTCAAAAACTCGCTGGAGACTTGAACGCCCATCCCTTGAAGGTGGAACTGCAACATGGTTACGCCGCCAAATAAATAGGCACCCAGCAACACTCGGGCAGGGCGCCACGTGGCGAATGTGGTCAACGCTAGGGCAATCCAACCTTTCCCGGCAACCATTCCTTGTACCCAAAGAGGCGTATAAACAATTGACAAATAGGCACCTGCCAAGCCGCATAGAGCTCCGCCAACCATAACAGACAATAACCTGATCCAGCGTACGTTGTACCCTAGGGCATTGGCCGAGACGGGGTTTTCACCCACCGCACGCAAGATCAACCCCATGCGGGTTTTGTAGAGAAAAAGCACGAGCAATAATGTAAAAATGAGCGTGGCATAGACCAGTGGGTGTTGTCTAAATAAAGCAGCGCCCACGAACGGAATATCCGACAAGTAAGGTAACTCATACGACAGGCGTGGCGGGAGCATCGCTTGCACATAACCAGTTCCGGCAAATGCAGAAAACCCTGCACCAAAGAGAGTCAAAGCAAGACCTGTAGCATACGAATTGGTACCCAACCATATAACCATGAGCCCAAAAATGAAGGCCAAGCCAGCACCGGTTGCCATACCTGCTGCAAATCCAATCCAGTCACTTCCGGTGTGGACGACGGTTGCAAATCCAGCTAGCGCAGCGCACAGCATCATGCCTTCAGCACCCAGATTAACGATGCCAGATTTTTCGTTGATCAAAAGACCAAGTGCTGCAATAGCGAGCACAGTTCCCGCTGCGAGGGTTGATCCGATAAGAAGAGCATAGGTTTCCATTAGGCAGCCTTTTTAGGTTTAGTCCAACTCAGACGATAGGCAATTAAAGTGTCACAGGCTAATAGTGAAAACAGAAGCAGACCTTGGAAAACACCCGTAACCGACTTAGGAATGCCAAGGCGGGATTGCGCCATTTCGCCACCAATGTAGAACATACTCATCAAGATGCTGGAAAAGACAATACCAACGGGATGAAGACGTCCAACGTAAGCCACAATAATGGCCGCAAAGCCATAACCGGCGGGTATGTAGGGGGTTAGTTGACCGATAGGGCCTGCGACTTCAAGGCCACCCGCTAAACCGGCGGCTCCACCCGAGATGAGTAGTGCAATCCATAAGGCTTTGCGCGAGGAAAACCCAGCATAGGATGCTGCTGCTGGAGCAAGTCCGCCAACGAGCTGAGCAAATCCGGCTTTTGTGCGGAATAAAAAAAGCCATAAGCCTGCGACACCCAAAAGAGCAATCAACAAACCGATATTGACCCTTGAGCCGGAAAATAAGCGCGGTATTTGTGTAATAGTCTCAAATGTTTTACTTTGTGGAAAGTTGTAACCATCTGGGTCTTTCAATGGCCCATTGACCATGAAGCTCTACATCAAGATAGCAATGTAAACCAACATGAGACTCACTAAAATTTCGTTCGCATTGAAGCGATCGCGAAGCAGTGCCGTGATACCAGCCCAAAACATGCCACCCAAGATACCCGCTAGCAAGATGGCGGGGATGATCCAAGAGCCTGTCTCTTTAGAGGCCGTCAGCGCCATACTTCCTGCAAATAAGGCACCCATCACAAATTGACCCTCTGCCCCAATATTCCATACATTCGAGCGGAAACAGACAGCCAATCCTAGAGCGATAATTAAAAGAGGCGTTGCTTTAATCATCAATTCGCCAAGGGCGTACCCTGACTTAACAGGTTCCCAAAAAAACATCAACAAACCTTGAATGGGGTCTTTGCCGAGGACGCTAAAAAGTGTCAATCCGACGATCACTGTTATCACAAGTGCCAAGATCGGGGATGAAAAAGTCCACACCTTGGACGGGGTTGGACGGGGCGTTAATTTAAGCATGTGATGTACTCCATAAACCACTCATCCACTCACCAATTAAGCTTGGCGTAGCATCAGCTGTGGGAATGCTAGGTGAGAGTTGACCTTTGGCAATCACGTGTAGTCGATCACACAACTCAAAGAGCTCATCCAATTCATCACTAATAACCAGTACCGCACAGCCTTTATCACGAAGCTTGAGCATTTCGCTACGTATTTGTGCTGCTGCACCAACATCGACTCCCCAAGTCGGCTGCGCGACGACGAGTACCTCGGGGTTGGCATCGATTTCTCGCCCCATGATGAATTTTTGCAGATTACCACCTGACAGAGATTGAGCCAATGAGCTGGGGCCACCTGCTTTTACTTTGAACTCACGGATGATGTGAGTGGCTTGTTCGGTGAGTTTTTTCGGGACAATCCAGTCGATACCCCATCGACGCACCAGAGCTTCGCCACGCGTTAACAGTAAATTATCTGCAAGGCTCATCGTGGGGACGGCACCGCAACCGAGTCGCTCTTCTGGAACAAGATGCATTTTTTTTCGGCTGAACTGACGCTGCCCAATAGCGGTTAATAATTATTTTTGACCATTGCCAGAGACACCAGCAATGCCGACGATTTCTCCCGCCTTAACATCCAGCGTGATATCTTTTAAATCAACGCCAAAAGGGTCAGACTTCGACTGTGAAAAGCCTTGGATGGTTAGCCTAGATTCTCCAAGTGTTGTGTCATCTCGTGTTAGCGGCGCAGGTTCAAAACCGATCATCATGCGCCCGAGTGACGCATTGGTTTCTTGTGCAGGCGTGCATTCACCGGTTACTTTACCACCGCGCATGACGGTGCAAGAGCCGCAAAGTGCCCTGATCTCATCGAGCTTGTGACTGATATAAAGAATGGCACAGCCTTCGCTGGCCAATTGTCGCAAGACCACAAATAGTTTTTCGACAGCCTGCGGTGTCAAAACTGAGGTCGGCTCATCTAGGATCAAAAGTTTGGGATTAGTCAGTAGCGCGCGGATAATTTCCACGCGTTGGCGCTCCCCTACGCTCAGGGTATGCACCGGGCGGTCGGGGTCAACATCTAGGCCATAGTTGGTCGCCTTTTCTTTGATTTGTTCGGTGATGGCATGTAGGCTGTTACTTTTGTCTAATCCGAGCCAAACATTTTCGGCAACCGTTAGCGTATCAAAAAGACTAAAGTGTTGAAACACCATACTGATCCCGAGTGCCCTAGCGGCTTGGGGGTTGGCAATGTGCACCAACTTGCCATCAATATGAATGGTGCCCGAGTCGGGTTTGACGGCACCGTAAATGATCTTCATCAACGTTGATTTCCCCGCGCCGTTCTCCCCTAAGACCGCGTGGATGTCTCCTGCCTGAACTTCCATGGAAATTTGATCATTCGCAAGTACGGCAGGATAGCGTTTGCTGATATCGGTAAGCGTGATTCGAGCTGGTGTATGCACTGGATTCTCAATTCATAGTTAAATCAGGCAGGCGTTGTTGAAGATGGCTTTTTAATATCTGCGACCACTTTCTTAATCGTACCACGCAGCCATTTTGCGGCTCCGCTGGCATGGGTTCGGTCATGCCAAAGCTGGTAGTAATTAAGGGCAGGCAGGCGTGCGGGACAAGGCAAGATGACCACGGGTAAGTGGTCGGTAAAGCGCTGACAATACTGGCGTCCCGTTGTTAAAACCAATAATGTTTCGGCGACCATTTGTGGGATCAAACCAAAATGTGCGCAACGCGCCACAATCTGTCGCTTGACGTTTTGCGAATGCAGGTGTTCGTCAATGATGCCAATGGCACCGGCAAAGCTTGGGGTGGGTGCGATATGTTCAGCTTGCAACCAGTCAATCAGAGACCAGTTGCGCCTTGTGGCAGGATTATTTTTACTGACAAGACAAACAACCTCGTCGCTAAATAACTTGCTTTGATGCAGGTCAGCAGGAACTTGCAACCAGTTTCCAATCACGATATCCAGCTCGCCATCGGCTAATTTCGCACAGTAATCGCTGGCAGCAGACAGGGAGTGAATCTCAATGTGACAGTGGGGGGCTTGGCTTTTGATGGCAGATACGAGTGATGGCAAAAAAAGTGGATCGAGAAAATCACTGGCACCGACCTTAAATAGCGTGTTTGATTTTTGCGGATCAAACCCTTTGACTTGCGTAAAGAGTTTGTCGATGTCGTGCAGCAACCCAGCTGAGCTCTCCAAAAGGCGTGCGCCTATTTCCGTTGGAACAAGGCGAGAGCCGGCTCGCACCAGCAAGGGGTCACCCAATAAGTCTCTGAGTCTTTTCAAGATTGCACTAACCCCCGGCTGATGCATACCTAACCGAATGGCGGCTTTGGACACATTGCGCTCATGCAAGACGGTATGCAACACTCGGATGTGGTGCACGTCAAGATGCTCGTAGGGCGCGTGGGGTTTCATGGGAGTGAATGATGCAAAGCTTGTGCAATCGAAAGCATATCTGCGCAACAATAGTCGTTATACAAAGAATGATATGAATAGATTTTCAAAAATGAATAACCTGATCCCATGAAGCTTCAATTTATACGTCAAAACCAAAAGGTTGAAATTGCAAATGTATCGCCTACACGTACGCTTTTAGAGCTGTTACGTGATGACTTAGGTGTCACCAGCTGTAAGGAGGGCTGTGGCGAGGGCGACTGCGGCGCTTGCTCGGTTGTTGTTGCCAGTGTGCAACCAAGCGGGGAGTTGGAATACAAAACGGTGAACAGCTGCATTGGTTTGGCATCATCCATTCAAGGAAAAGCACTATGGACGGCGCAAGATATTGCGCATAGGCCAAACACAACCAATGCGCAAGATTTACATCCCGTTCAGTGTGCCATGGTCTCCAATCATGCCTCGCAGTGTGGCTTTTGTACGCCAGGATTTGTGATGAGTTTGTTTGCCCTGTATCAAAACCAAGTGAAGGCGGGTGACACCATTTCTGCGGCCGACGCGCAGCACGCTTTATCGGGTAATTTGTGCCGCTGCACTGGTTATAGAGCTATTACGCAGGCCGCTGTTTCATTGCAATACGATGAACGATTTGCCGTGGATGAAAAGACCTTGATGGAGCAACTACGGCCATTGGCGCGCGATCTGTCGCTGCTTGATTTTTTAAAAATGCGTCATGCTCAACCTGAGGCGCAGCTTGTTGCCGGAACCACCGATGTGGGACTTTGGGTAACAAAGCACCACCAAAAATTTGATGCTGTTCATGACGTGACGGCTGTCTCAGAGCTGAAGAAGGTGACAAACGATGCCAATGGTCAACACATTGGCGCGGCAGTCACCTTGCAGCATGCGTTTGAAGCGATGCAAACGCAGCGTCTTCAGCTACGTGACTTTGCTCATCGTTTTGCGGGACTTCCGGTGCGAAATGCTGGTACCTTGGGCGGCAATGTCGCCAATGGATCGCCGATTGGTGACTCCATGCCGCTGCTCATTAGCTTGCGTGCAACGGTTACTCTAGCGAGATGGGATGGCAAGAGCATTCAAACGCGCGATGTGCCACTTGAGACGCTTTATGTGGGCTATCGTCAAAAAATACTCTTACCAGATGAAGTGCTGACGCATATCCATATTCCCGCGCCCAGCTCACAAGAATTTTCCAGAGTTTATAAGGTGTCAAAGCGATTTGAAGATGATATTTCTGCGGTTTGTTTAGCCATCAATGTCGAGCTTGACGAGGGGGTTGTGCGTCGTGTGTCCATCGGTGCTGGGGGCGTTGCCGCCGTACCCGCCAAAGCGATTCAAACGGAAGCGTTCTTGCTTGGAAAAACATGGACGCAAGCCACCATTCAACAGGCGAAGGATTGTTTGCAGCGAGAGTTTTCACCCATCAGCGATATGCGTGCTAGCAGCGGCTATCGGCAACTCTTGCTTGGACAACTCTTGCAGCGTTTTTGGCTTGAAACGCAAGGACACACCATGATTTCACTTTCTGACATTGCGGTGATTGAGGAGATCGTATGACAACCTCTGCTGCTGTTTACCATGAAAGCGCCATTGCGCAAACACAAGGCTTGGCCCACTACATTGATGACATTCCTGAAGTGCGAGGCACTCTGTATGCGGCACCCATCTTGAGTACCGTTGCGCACGGTAAGCTGCGCGGCATCGACACACAAATGGCGACAGGCATCGCCGGTGTTATTGGATTCGTCACACACCACGATGTTCGAGGCGACAAGATGCTGGCAGCCTTCACGCATGATGAACCTATTTTTGCAGTGGACACCGTTCAGCATATTGGGCAGGTCATTGGTTTGGTCGTAGCCACCACGGTTAAGGCCGCACGTGCGGCGGCTAAGCGCGTGAAATTGGACATAGAAGCTCTACCCGCCGTGCTTGACGCACGAGTCGCTTTGGAGCAGCAAAGCTTTGTGTTACCGCCCGTGACGGTGCGGCGTGGCGATGCGGCGGCGGCGCTTGGCAAAGCTGCGCATCAGTTGTCCGGTAGTTTTGAAGTGGGTGGGCAGGAGCATTTTTACTTAGAGGGACACATTGCGTATAGCCTGCCCCAAGGCCATGATGAATGGCTGGTACACAGCAGTACGCAGCATCCGGGAGAGGTGCAGCACTGGGTGGCACACGCAATGGGCGTATCCAATAGCCAAGTCACCGTGCAGTGCCGCCGCATGGGCGGTGGATTTGGTGGGAAAGAAACGCAAGCGGGACATATCGCGGTATGGGCAACGCTGGCCGCCAATAAATTTAAAGCGCCTGTCAAGTTACGAATTGATCGCGACGACGATTTTTTAATCACGGGCAAACGGCATCCGTTTTGCTACGACTACACCGTCGGTTTTGATGATCAAGGCATGCTCTGCGGTTTGCAGCTGAAATTGATTGCCAATTGCGGTTTCAGTGCTGACTTGTCAGGTCCCGTAGCGGATCGCGCTATTTTTCATAGCGACAACGCTTACTTTTTGGCGGATGTCGAAATTGTCTCTTATCGCTGCAAAACCAATACGCAAAGTCATACGGCGTTTCGTGGTTTTGGCGGGCCACAAGGGGTGATTGCTATCGAGACCATCATGGGTGACATTGCGCGTCACTTGCATCTTGATCCCCTTGATGTGCGCATGCGTAATTTGTATGGCACGACAGATCGCAATGTGACGCACTACCAAATGCCTGTGGAGGACAACATCAGCGCTCCCCTCATGACACAGTTGGCAACCACATCCAACTACCGTCAGCGGCGCAGCGAGATCGCGGCGTGGAATGCCAAAGGCGCTGTCATCAAGCGGGGGTTGGCACTGACTCCTGTCAAGTTTGGTATTTCATTTACGGCAACATTGTTCAATCAAGCAGGAGCCTTGGTGCATGTCTATACCGACGGCAGTGTGCTGGTTAATCATGGTGGCACTGAGATGGGACAAGGTCTGCATACCAAGGTTGGGCAGATCGTTGCTGACGAATTAGGTGTGAGCGTTGATCAAGTTCGCGTCAGCGGCAGCGATACCAGTAAAGTGCCCAATGCATCCGCAACCGCTGCATCAAGTGGCACCGATTTAAATGGCCGCGCTGCTCAATTTGCGGCGCGCCAAGTGCGCACCAATTTAGCGGCTTTTGTGGCGGGACTTGATGCTTGCGGAGCCGGCGCGGTACGCTTTGAGGGAGGACAGGTGCTGACACCGAAGGCCAGTCACGCATTCGTTGACATTGTGCAAGCGGCTTATGCCAACCGCATCCAATTGTGGAGCGATGGTTTTTATCGCACGCCCAAAATTCACTACGACAAGACCACGCTGACAGGACGTCCGTTTTATTACTTTGCGTATGGTGCGGCTTGTACGGAGGTGGCGATTGATACGCTGACGGGCGAGAGTCGTGTGCTGAAGGTGGACATCTTGCACGATGTGGGACGCTCACTAAATCGCGATATTGATATTGGGCAAATCGAAGGCGGCTTTGTGCAAGGCATGGGATGGCTCACCACCGAAGAGTTGGTCTGGAGTGATAAGGGCAGCTTGCTGACACATGCTCCCAGCACGTACAAAATTCCAACCATTGGTGATGTGCCTGCACACTTAAAGGTTGACTTGTGGCACGAGGCCAATCGGGAAGATAACGTGGGCGGCTCTAAAGCCGTGGGCGAACCGCCCTTCATGCTCGCCATGAGCGTGTGGGAGGCTGTTCGTGATGCGGTCGCTCAAACGACGGGAGCCAGCGCCGTCAAAATAGACGCGCCTACAACACCTGAACGGATTTTGTGGGCGCTGCAAAACTCGCCAGCCTAGCCATGTAGCGAGTGCGCGTGGCCTCGTCGATAAACGCAGCTTCAAAGCTATTTTTAGCAAGCGTTACCGCATTGGCAGCTGTTAGATTGAGTGCAGCGAATGTCGCTTCCCAATTGGCATTCATGTAGCCGCCAAAATAGGCCGGATCGTCCGAGTTGATCGTGGCGCATAGACCGGTATCGATGAGTTTTTTCATGGGATGGTCGCGCATGTCAGTGACCACCTTGAGTTTTAGATTAGACAGCGGACAGACGGTCAGTGGCATGCGCTCCTTGGCCAGTCGCGCAACCAAAGCCGTATCTTCTAGGCAGCGCACGCCATGGTCAATGCGATCAACCTTCAAAACATCTAAGGCTTGCCAGATATAGTCTGGTGGCCCTTCTTCGCCTGCGTGAGCGACGACACGTAGTCCCGCTTGCCGCACTTGGGCAAAAACCCGTGCGAATTTTTCGGGAGGGTGTCCAACTTCGCTGGAGTCCAACCCTACGCCGATCAACTTGTCTTGATAGGGCTTGGCACTGTGCCACGTGGCGATGGCGCTTTCCTCACTTAAATGACGCAAAAAACACAGGATAAGCAAAGCCTCTATGCCCCATTTTTCTTTGGCATCCGTGCAGGCACGGTGCAGCCCGTTGATGACCACATCCATGGCGATACCGCGTTCGGTATGGGTTTGCGGATCAAAAAAGATTTCGGTATGAATGACGTTGTCAAGGTGTGCCCGCTCTAAATAAGCCATGGCCATGTCGTAAAAATCTTGCTCCTTGATCAAGACCGATGCACCTGCGTAATAAATATCTAGAAAACTTTGTAGGTTCGTAAATGCATAAGCGGCGCGCAAACTCTCTACATCGGCGTAGGGCAAGGCGATCTGATTGCGTTTGGCGAGTGCAAAAATAAGCTCAGGCTCTAACGAGCCTTCAATGTGAATGTGCAGCTCGGCTTTAGGAATGGAGCGAATGATGCGGGTTATATCGGCGTTCATATGGGGTACTCTTTGGCGGTTCGTTAAACTTGAATGATATGAAAGCATACCGTGCGGGGCTACTTCGCTTCAAACCTCATTCTATATTTACCGAATCAACATTACTGTATGAGCCGGACGGACTTTTGGTGGTTGGAGATGATGGGCGCGTGGCGGTGGCGGGAAGTTTTGCCCAGTTGCGCGAGCAGTTTGAAGCGCTCCCGGTGCAGGACTACTCGGGCTGCATCATTGCGCCGGGTTTTATCGATATGCACGTGCACTACCCGCAGGTGGATGTGATCGGTTCTCCGGCAGAAGGGTTGCTTCCTTGGTTAGAAAATTACACCTTCCCGGAAGAGCTTCAATTTCGTGACGCTGCGCATGCGCAAACAACAGCCGAGTTTTTCTTAGATGAATTGCAGCGCAACGGCGTTACCACCGCATTGTGCTTTGCAACTTCGCATGACACCAGTGTGAACGCCTTGTTTGACGCGGCGCTTAAGCGTCAATTGCGTTTAATCACGGGGCTGTGCTTGATGGATCAACATGCGCCACAAGGTTTGCTCAGCAACGATCAATGCTTGCAGGTGAGTGAAGCGCTCATCCAGCGTTGGCATGGCAAGGAGCGCCTAGGCTATGCCATCACGCCTCGGTTTGTGCCGTCTTGTACCGAAGGCTTATTGCGCGGTGCGGGAGAGCTTGCCCGTGCCTACAGCGACGTGTGGATTCAATCGCACGTGGCAGAAAACCGTGATGAGGTCGCGTGGGTTCAGTCGTTGTACCCCAAGGCTCGCTCGTATGCGGCGGTGTATGAGCAGTTTGGATTACTCAGGCCGCGTGCTGTTTATGCTCACGGCATTTATTTAGATGATGCTGATCTGGCTTTGTTTGCGCAGACTCAAACCAGCGTTGCAGTCAGCCCCACCAGCAACTTATTTTTAGGCAGTGGCTTCTTTGACTACCTACGCGCCGATCAAGCCCGCATGATGTATGGCCTTGCCAGTGATGTGGGTGGAGGCACTTCGTTCTCACCCTTCGTCACGATGCGGGCGGCGTATTTTGTTGGACGAGAGGGACTTAGTAAACAAGGGCTGTGTCTCTCCCCCGCTAACTTATGGTGGCAACATACGGCGGGTGCGGCCGTTGCGCTGGGGCTTACGCAACCAAATGGCGCTCCCTTGGTTGGGAATTTGGCGGTGGGTAGCGAGGCTGACTTCGTGGTGCTCAACCCCAAAGCGACAGCGCTGCTTGCGCGGCGCACGGCCAGCGCCAATAGCCTTGCTGAGCTGCTGTTTGCCATGATTATTTTGGGAGATGACAGGCTGGTGGCGCATGCCCATATTGCCTCAGTAAACTAGGCGGATGCCGTTTACATCACCTTTCAAACCAGAACCTGCGTATCAACACGGTACCGCCCCTCAAACAGCGGTGCTCATCGTTAATTTGGGTACCCCTGATGCGCCTACGCCTCAGGCTGTGCGGCGTTATCTAGCCGAGTTCTTAAGCGATCCACGTGTCGTGGAGATTCCTAAACCCCTGTGGTGGCTGATCTTGCACGGCATTATTTTGCGTGTGCGTCCTAAAAAGTCTGCTGCCAAATACGCCAGTATCTGGCTGGATCAATCGGCGGGCGAAACGGCCTCGCGTGGTTCGCCGCTGCGTTACTACACGCAGCAGCAAGCGCTGGGTTTGCAAAGTGCGCTCGATGCGGCGGGGCACCAAGTGGTTGTGCGCCACGCCATGCGATATGGCAACCCCAGTGTGGCGCAAGAGCTCGACTTGCTCAAGGCGCAAGGCGCTAGCCGGATATTGATCGTGCCGCTCTACCCGCAGTACTCGGGCACCACAACTGCCAGTGTGTTTGATGCCGTTTTTGCTTGGGGCAAGCAGCAGCGCGTGGTGCCCGAGCTGCGCTTGGTGAACCGCTATCACGACCATGCGGGCTACATCCAGATGCTTGCCAACAAGGTTCGTGCGGCATGGCGAGACAGGGCGGCGCTTGATCAGCCGCAAGTGCTGGTGATGAGTTTTCATGGGGTGCCCCAGCGCACCCTAGAGCTGGGCGATAGGTACCACTGCGAATGCTTAAAAACCGCACGCTTGCTAGCGGAAAACTTAGGACTGTCCAAGGAGCAATACCGCGTCACGTTCCAATCGCGTTTTGGTCGTGCCCAATGGTTGCAGCCCTATACCGAGCCTACGGTGGTGGCGCTGGCCAAGGCTGGCATAGAACGCATCGATGTGATTTGCCCCGGCTTTACCAGCGATTGTTTGGAGACGCTGGAGGAGATCAATATCGAGGTACGCGAGTCCTTCATGCAAGCCGGTGGCAAGCAATTCCATTACATCCCTTGCCCGAACGATAACCCCGAGTGGGTGGGCGTTCTGCGCGATATAGCCCAGCAACATCTGCAAGGCTGGAGTCCCGCGCCCGCGCCTCACCCGATTGAATGGCAGCAATCCAGAGCCCGTGCCTTGCAGCGCGGTGCGAAGGACTAAACGCGCCTAGTGGTTGTTGGCAGATGTCTACCCTTGCCTCTAGTTTTTCCTCGGCTGTTCAATTGATCGCCAGCGGCGATGCTGCGCTCGTGGCGATTGTTGGACGCTCGCTCGCCGTGAGCGCCTTGGCGGTGATCGTGGGCGGAGCCGTGGGGCTTGTGCTGGGCGCTTGGTTGGGCGTGGCACGCTACCCTGGGCGAGCGGCGGTGCTGGTGGTGCTCAACTCCATGCTGGCTGTGCCATCGGTTGTGGTCGGGTTGGTGGTGTATTTGCTGTTGTCGCGCTCGGGGCCACTGGGTTTTTTGGGCTGGCTGTTTAGCTTTCCAGCCATGGTGCTGGCGCAATCGCTGCTGGTGCTGCCTGTGGTGACGGCGCTGACGCGCCAAGTGGTGCAAAGCGCCGAGGCCACGCACGGCGAGCAGTGGCGCTCTTTGGGCGCGGGTACGCTGGCGCGTTCCGTGTTGTTGGCGTTTGACGAGCGGCATGCGCTTTTTATGGTGTTTGTGACCGCCTTTAGCCGGGCTATTAGCGAGGTGGGTGCGGTCATGATTGTGGGCGGGAACATCGATGGCTTTACCCGAGTGATGACTACCGCGATTGCGCTGGAGACCAGTAAAGGCGATTTGCCTTTAGCCTTAGCGCTGGGTTTTGTGCTGCTGTTGGTGATGCTGGCGCTGCACGGCTTAGCAGCGGTCTTGCAATACGCCAAAGACGAGCATCGTCGGCCCGACACCACCTCGGGTGATAAGGGGCTACGGACATGACCGCACTGCTCACCGTGCGCAACGCCAGCGTCAGGTTTGGCGGACAAACCGCACTTGCGCCTGTATCACTGACGATCAACGCGGGCGAGCGCGTGGCTTTAATTGGTGCCAACGGCAGTGGCAAAAGCACCTTGCTGCGACTGCTCCATGGGCAGCAAAAACCGACGACGGGCGAGCGAGCCAGTGCAGCCGATGCGCGACAAGTGATGGTTTTCCAGCAGCCGCACATGCTACGTTTGTCGGCGCTGACCAATGTTGTTTTGGCCTTGTGGTTTGCTGGAAAAAGCTGGCGCGAGGCAAAGGCCGACGCGCGGCAAGCCTTATCCAGCATGGGTTTTGAGGGCATCATGCAGCGCAACGCCAAAGCCATGTCGGTTGGACAGCGCCAGCGCTTGGCGATGGTGCGTGCATGGGCGCTGCGTCCCGACATCTTGTTTTTGGATGAACCCACCGCCAGCCTTGACCCCAAAGCTCGCCGTGAGGTGGAGACACTGATGCAGCAGTTTGCCGATAGTGGCTGCACCTTGGTGTTTGCGAGTCATAACCTTGGGCAAGCCAAGCGACTCGCCACGCGCGTGATCTATTTGCAGCAAGGCGAGCTCTTGGTTGATTTGCCGACCCAAGACTTTTTTAACAAGGCGCTGCCGAACGAAGCCGCGCTATTTTTGCAAGGGGAGCGTGCTTGAAGACCTTATGGAATGGACTTCGTGGGCGTATCTGGCTTGCAACCCTTGTACTGCTTGGCCTGTGGGCCATGCCTCTGTTAGGAAATGCCCAAAACGGTTTGATATTAGGCTCTACCACCACCACGGAGCAGTCGGGTCTGCTCGATCAGATGTTGCCCGCCTTTACGCGCGATACCAAGATCGTGGTCAGACCCGTCATCATGGGCACCGGTCAGGTGCTGGACGCAGCGCGACGCGGCGATGTGGATGTGGTTTTGTCGCATGATCGCCAAGCCGAAGAGCGCTTCGTGGCGGAAGGATTTGGCGTGCGCCGCTACGACGTGATGTACAACGACTTTATCTTGATTGGCCCCCAGTCCGATCCAGCCAAAGCGGCAGGGCACGATGTTGTGAAAGGCTTGCTGGCCATTGCGCGCGCTCAGGCCGCCTTTTTTTCGCGTGGGGACAGAAGCGGAACGCACATGGCCGAGTTGCGTTACTGGCAAATCGGCGGCCTCAACCATAAAACGCAATACGGGGCGAACTACAAAGAGTGCGGCTGCGGCGTGGGGCAAGCGCTTAACTTTGCGGCCGCCACCGATGCGTATGTGCTGGCCGATCGGGGCTCGTGGCTCAACTTTAAAAATCGTGGTAGCCTCAAAATTTTGGTAGAGGGCGATGCGCGATTGCGTAATCAATACGGCGTGATGGTTGTCAGCTCGCGCAAACACCCACACGTCAACATCCAAGACGCGCAAGCTTTTGTGGACTGGGTCACAGGGACTCGTGGGCAAGCTGTTATCAACGGCTACAAAATCAATGGCGAGCCGTTGTTTGTTGGCAATAGCCCCGCAAGATGAGATGTTGGATTAAATCATGAAGGAGTTTTGAACATGTTTGTAATGACCTTTCGTCGCTTGATGCGCATGAGCGCGGTGACCATCAGCTTGGCCTTTTTGTTGACGGGGCATGCCCTTGCGCAAGCTTCCAGCATCGTGATGGCATCCACCACCTCAACCGAGCAGTCGGGACTGTTTGCGCACTTGTTGCCTGCGTTTACCAATGCCACAGGCATCACAGTCAAGGTGGTGGCCGTTGGCACCGGACAAGCGCTTGATCTTGCGCGGCGCGGCGATGCCGATGTCGTTTTTGTCCATGACCGCGCGGCGGAAGATAAATTTATGCTTGAGGGCTGGGGCGTGCAGCGCTTTGATGTGATGTACAACGACTTTGTGCTGATAGGCCCAAGCGATGATCCCGCTAAGGCACGCGGAACAGACATCAGCAAGGCGTTGAAAAACATGGCCGCTGCAAACGCCGTCTTTTTTTCACGCGGCGACAACAGCGGAACACACGCGGCGGAGTTGCGTTATTGGAAGTCCGCTGGCTTGGATGCCAAGCAGGATAAGGGTTCCCAGTACAAAGAGTGCGGCTGCAGCATGGGGCAGGCGCTCAATATGGCATCCGCTGCGGGGGCTTATGTGCTGTCGGATCGCGCCACTTGGCTGAGCTTTAAAAATCGTCGTCAATTGGCTGTGCTGGTAGAGGGCGACACCCGGCTGTTTAACCCGTATGGTGTGATGGTGGTCAATTCAGCTAAACATCCCGGTGTCAAAGCTAAAGAGGCGCAGGCCTTTGTTGATTGGGTGACATCCCCGGCGGGACAGGCGGTGATCGCCACGTACAAAATCAACGGCGAGCAGCTTTTTTTCCCGAATGCCAAGCCCTAACCCCTAATCTCTACGAACCCCAAATCATGGGCGCTAGCGAGAGAACCAACAACATGGCCATCACGTAATTGAAAGCACGGCGCTGTGCGTCATCCTCTAGCCATGCGCGAAGCCGCACGCCAAACAGTGTCCAAGCCATGCCGACAGGGATGTTCACCACAATAAACATCAGCGCAAGTAGCAATAAATGCGGCATGGAAGCCAGTCCATTTTCCTGTGGCACATAGGCCGAAATAGCCGACAAGGCCATGACCCATCCCTTGGGGTTGATCCACTGAAACAGTGCTGCTTGCCACCACTGCATGGGCTGCGAGCCTTTTGTTGCTTGGTCTGCAAGAGGGTTTGCCTCAGAAGCCTTGTTGGATGAGGCCTGCGGAGCATCGGCTGTTGCAATTTTCCATGATAGGTACAGCATGAAGGCCACCGATCCCCACTTCATGATGCTGTGCAGCGCAGGGTAGAGCTGGAATAACTGAGCCAGCCCTAGGCCGACTAAAAACACCATCACGCCAAAGCCAAAGTTGATGCCCATCATGTGCGGCAGCGTGCGCCTAAAGCCAAAGTTAACGCCAGAGGCCAGCAACATCAGGTTGTTGGGGCCAGGCGTAGCGCACGAGGCAAAGCAAAACAAAAAGATGGCAAGTAAAAATTGAGTAGTCATGCCGGTTTTATAGCACCACGGGTTCAATTTCTAAGCGGATGCCAAAGCGCTCATACACACTGGTTTGAATCGCACCAGCCAGCGTCATCACTTCGCCACCCGTGGCTGGGGTGCCCGTCTCGCGCCCTTTGTTGATCAGCACGAGCGCGTGGTTGGGGTGCACGCCTGCGTTGCCAACACCGCGCCCCTTCCAGCCGCACGCATCAATCAGCCAGCCAGCAGCCAGCTTGAAGTGGCCATCGAGTAGCTTGTAAAAAACGACGTGGGGGTCGCGCTGGATGATGTCTTGGCATTGCTCAGGCGTGACCACGGGATTCTTAAAAAAACTGCCGACATTGCCATCGACTTGGGGGTCGGGCAGTTTGGCACTTCTGATGTGGCAAACCCAATCGAACACCTCACGCGCAGTCGGTTGCAACTGGTTGCTGCGCCGCGCCTGTTTATCTAAGTCCGCGTAACTGATGTCACGTTGCCACTGCTTTGGCAAAGCGAATCGCACGTGCGTGATCAAGGCTCGGCTCTCAAGCGCGTGCTTAAACACAGAGTCACGATAGCCAAATTGACAAGCCGCCGCATCAAGCGTTTGCTGCTCACCCGTGACGAGATCAACATAGTCCAGCGAATCAAACCGATCTTGCAGCTCGATACCGTATGCGCCAATGTTTTGTACTGGAGCGGCACCGACAGTGCCAGGAATGAGCGCGAGGTTCTCTAGGCCTAGCAGATGTTGATCGAGTGTCCACGCGACAAAGTCATGCCAAGACTCGCCCGCACCAGCCTGCACGATCCAGTGTTTGTCAGTTTCGGCTACCAGTTGGCGTCCCATGATCTGCACTTTGAGAACGAGGGATTGAACATCGCCGGTCAGCACCACATTGTTGCCCCCGCCCAGTACGACTTTGGGACGCTGTGCGTGCTGAGGCACAGCCAGCAAGGCTTGTAGCTGAGGTGCCGATTGAATACGCACAAGCTGCGAGGCTTTGGCTATGATGCCTAGGCTGTTGTGCGCTTGCAGTGGGACGTTGCTCTCTATTTCAAACATGTGACAATTGTCCGCTAACCTTATTGATCTTTAGGAGAGTCCCTTATGCCTTCATTTGATACCGTTTGCGAGCCTGACCTCACCGAAGTCAAAAATGCCGTGGACAACACCCGCAAAGAAATCACCACCCGCTTTGACTTTAAAGGCACGTCGGCCGCCGTGGAGATGAAGGAGAAGGAAATCACGCTGATGGGCGATGCAGACTTTCAACTGCAACAGATGGACGACGTGCTGCGCAACAAGTTGACCAAACGCAGTGTCGATGTGCGGTACTTAGAAGTTGGTGATATTCAAAAAGTGGGCGGCGACAAGGTCAAGCAAGTCATCAAAATCAAGACGGGGATTGAGTCGAAGGACGCTAAAAAGATCACACAGCTCATCAAAGACAGCAAGATGAAGGTGCAAGCCAGCATTCAAGGCGATGCGGTGCGCGTGACAGGGGCTAAGCGTGACGATTTGCAAGCCGCGATGGCGCTCATTAAAAAGGACTTGGTCGATATGCCGCTGACGTTCAACAACTTCAGGGATTGAATTTGCAAAGCTCACTCCGCTACAATCGAGGGTTGACCCTTACTTCACAAACTTTCCTTGGAAATTGACATGACCAGTCAAGTAGATAAAAGCAAGCGCACGTGGATCATCGCCTCAAGTTGCGCAGGCGGCATTGCAGGCGTAGCTGGCGCTTTAACTTTCGGAGGTAGCTTGCAGCCCTCCGAGCGCGCCAAGGCTGCCGGTGCAGCCGTAGAGGCGGACATCTCCGCTTTAAAACCGGGTGAAAAAATGACGGTTGAATGGCGCGGCAAACCCGTTTGGATTTTGAAGCGCACGCCCGAGCAGCTGGAAGC
>CAZAIW010000024.1:0-9920 GCA_964485285.1 uncultured Burkholderiaceae bacterium
ATGGCTTGCTGCCCTCTTGGAGCACTCGGGTCGGCAATGATTTGCGCGTGGCTGGTCATGCCCATGAGTGTCATTGCCGCTAACAAATAACGAGGCAAATAATGGGGGACAGACCCTAATTTATGCTGCGCAAAATTCAGGGTCAGTCCCCCATTATTTAGGGTCAGTCCCCCATTGTTTTGCTCCCCCGCCGCTTTTTTGCCTTGCCGCGTCGCTGTCTCTGCCACTGCCATCAGGCAACCGCGTGCTTTGTTAAATATCGTTTTAAAGCTGTGTTTGTTCATGACTTTTTTCCTAGAAGTTATAGGTCAACGTAAAGCCCGTGACCTGTCCTACGCTTTTAAAGTTGTCTGGCTTGCTGATCGGCGTTGCCCAAAAGAGATCGAAGTTCCAGTTGGAGGCCGCGTCGCCTATCCTGCCTCGCAGGCCGATGGCCGCACCCGTGAGGTGTTTGCCCGAGAGGTAAACATCGCTGGCACCAAAGATGTGGCCGTAGTCGTAGCCTAGGTAGGCATCCACTTGTGAGCCGGGGATGGTGATGGCGAAGTCTTGGCGCAGCACAAAGCCGTTCTCCGCCGAGAGGGATGCGTTGTCGTAACCCCGCACGGTGTAGCGTCCGCCAATGGCAAATCGGTCGGCCGCGAGTAAGTAGTCGGTACCGGGCTCACGCTCCCACTGCGCTCGCCAGTTGAGGGTGTATTTCAGCTTTTTGTCGGCGACTTGGAAAGGGTGGGTGAGCGTGGTGTCGGCCATCAAGATGCGCATCCGAGAGTTGCCTTCGTTAAAGAGTTCTTCGGGCGCAGGCATGGAGCCAAAGGCAGGCGTTCCTTGGCGATATGTCCACGTGGTATCGATACTGGATGAGCCCAAAAGTTGGCGGTAGTACATGCCAAGGTCAAAGCCGCCGACGATGCGTCTTTGCACATCGACCTCGGCATCGTCCACGTAGTTGTTGCTCTTGCGCTGCCAAGCTTTGAGGCTGGCTGTGACTTTGGCGGTGGCATCTCGGTACACCATGCGGCTGGCTTTGATTTCTTTGTTGCTGCTGGTGCCGCTATAGATGTAGTTGCGTGTGCTACCGATTACGGTTTGGTAGTAGCTGTTTTTGCTCATCGTGGTTTCAAAGCCCCAGTACCCCATGGGGACGGAGTAGTGAAAGATATAGCCTTGCGAGCCACGCCCAAGCGGGTCTTTGCCTTTGAAAGCGTCGTTGAGTACGTCGCCGTTCAGGGTCAGGTAAAAAAGATCGTTGCTCCACCACAGCTGATCGAGTGAAAGCGTGGCATTGCCTTGGTATTTGCCGGTGCCGGGACTGCCTGAGTCGTTGAGTCCTACTGAAAAACGGTAGGGGGCTTTTTGTTCTTGTTGGATGACGAGATCGCTCTCGCCAAAGGCGGCGTTTGTTGCCTTGGAGGGTTCGATTTGAATGTCAGCGTCCGCAGTAGGCACGCGCTTGAAGTTCTCTAGCGCCATCTCGATGTCGCGCAAGTTGAGGATGTCACCGCTTTTCATGGGCAACGCAGTTGCGAGTGAGGGCTGGGGACTTGTTTGTTCGGGGTAGCTGGGCAGCCTTGCTTTGGCAGTGCTGGTGTAGCGGATGTCGTGGATTCGCCCCAGCATCAAGTGCAAGATCAACGTTCCATTTTTGAGGTCTTGCTGGGGCGCAAGGACTCGGCTGGTGGTGTAGCCTTTTGCGACGAGGGCGTTTTGCAATCGGGTGATGACGATGTTGATGCCGTTTGCGCCCATGCATTGGCCAATGGGGCTGTCGTTATCTTCTTTGTAGTATTTGGAACCTATGGCGCTGGCGTAAGGCAGTAACCACTGAAAGGCCTTGGCATCTTCTGGCTTGAGGCTGGTGAGCTCTAGGCGCTCTATGTGGAAGCAGGGGGATTCAGCTGTGGGTATCTTGCCTGTCTCCTTGCCTGTAGGGGCTTTGAGCTGAACGTTTGGGCTTTGCTCTTGTTGCTGGCGCAAGGCTCGCTCTTGCTCTTGCTGGCGACGCAATTCCACGCTGGGGTCGGGGGTGCCGGGTGAGGTTTGCGCCGCTACGGGCAAGCCCAAAAGAACAAGTCCAAGGCCGCTGATCGCTACGCGCCATGCTGCGCTGATGTTGATCCGAAAAACCATAAGTGCTGATCCCCCGCAATAAAACCTTACATTCTAAAAGCAAGAAGTCTTGTTTTACTACTTTGAATAGACTTATTTTTTCTTTATGGCTTTATTCACCAAAAAAACGGTTACTAAAGGTATCACCAGACCAAGCGCGGCAACCCACACGAGCGTAGCGGTTAGATCGGTGTAGTTGGCGGCTGCCACGACATGCCCCGTGCTGGGGTCGCGCACTTGCCTGGCCAGTACAAACAGTTGGTTGAGGTATTTGGTGCCCAGCTGCGCTGCCGATAGCGCAAGGTTGGTAAACGAGGCCATAACCGCAAAGTAGGTGGCCTTGAGGTTAGGCGGTGCGGTTTGCGCGATCCACGCCAGCATGGGGATCATGGCGATTTGTGCCAGCGGGGATGCCAGCGCTGTATCGGCGATGCCCAAAAACCGCGCATCGACCACGCCACCCGTCATGCGGGATGTCCACTCGTGCAAACCCAGACTCATGCCGATGCTGGGCAGCGAGATCACCAGTTGCGCCACCGATAGCCACACCACGGTTGAGGCCACGGAGCGGTTCGCCACCCAGCCGCGCAACACCAATAAGCCGCCCAGCGTGAGCGCGTAGCTGATAAACGACAAGATGGCTTGAAAGTGCTGGTCGTATCCCAGCACATCAATCGCCCACCAGGTCACGCCCTCGCCAGCGCTTGGCACGGCGCGAAACATGAAGATGATGATGGCCGTGGCCCACAGCGTTTGCTTCGCCTCAGGCGCAAGCTCGGTGGTGAGGTTGCGGATCATGACAATCAAAATCGCCAGCGAGCCAACAAAGACCAGCTCTTGCCCATAGCGCCACGGCATCAAGCCAATGCCTACCGTTAAGACCACAAAAATGGCGCTGCCCAAAAGCAGTGGGAGATTGGGCTTGGTCACGGCGGCGTTTCTGACTTGCGCCTGGGCTTGAAAGCGTGTGCTTTTTTGCATCCAGTGCCACAGCCATATGCCCAGCACCGAGATCAGCGGAATGGCCAAAGAGCCTTGGTAGACGCGCAGGTAGATGCGTGATTTCTCGGCTTGCGCCAGCGCCTCTACACCCGCAAACAACCAGATGTTAACAACCGAGATGAAGAGCGCCCCGCTCATCACGGCCACACGCCCTAGGGTTTGCAAGGTCGTGTGCATGGCGTGCAAGTCCTGCTCGGGCAGGGGCTGCCCTGCCTCATCGTGCGTGGGCACGGCCTCAACCGTCATGGCATCCCCGACCACATCTTGCAGCACAAAGCCCATGGGCAAGAGAAGTGTTGCCAGCACAAACCACGCGGTGGTACTGGCGTAGGCGTTCATACCTGCTAGGTTGCTGATCAAGCCGGCAAAGATCAAGAAGCTGGACGCCATGAGCACAGCGCCCACATAAACCAACCAGCTTTTGTAGCGCCACAGTAAATCGACCATGTGGCCAATGGGCATTTTGATGACGTAGGGCATGGCCGACCAAAAGGCCAGGCCGGCCAAAAATTCAGCCGACAAATCGAGATGCTCTTTGACAAAGAACGTGCCGGCAATGCCGGAAAAACCTTGGATGCCGGCTGCAAAATAAATCATCATGGGCGGCAGGTACGACCACTGCCAATTCTTTTGTAGATCGGTAAGGCCATGCGAAAATCGCGCTTTTATCTTTTCAAATAGGTTCATCATGGGCAATCAAACGGGGTTTCTGACGGGCAAAAAATTACTCATTACGGGCGTACTCTCGAATCGCTCCATCGCTTACGGCATTGCTAAAGCTTGCCATGCACAAGGTGCCCAGCTGGCTTTCAGCTATGTGGGCGAACGCTTTAAGGATCGAATCACCGAGTTTGCCGCCGATTTTGACTCTAATCTGATTTTTGATTGCGATGTGGGCAGCGACGAGCAAATCAAGCAGATGTTTGCCGATTTGTCCAAGAGCTGGCCCACGTTTGATGGCTTTGTTCACGCCATCGGCTTTGCACCGCGCGAGGCCATTGCTGGCGATTTTTTAGAAGGCTTGTCGCGCGAAGCGTTCAGGGTTGCGCATGACATCAGCAGCTATAGTTTTCCGGCGATGGCCAAGGCTGCGCTGCCTATGCTGAACCCACAATCGGCGCTGCTGACGCTGACCTACCTGGGTGCCGAGCGTGTGGTGCCCAACTACAACACGATGGGGCTGGCCAAAGCATCGCTGGAGGCATCGGTACGCTACTTGGCCGAGTCGCTAGGTGCCAAAGGGATGCGTGTGAATGGCATTAGCGCAGGCCCGATCAAAACACTGGCAGCTAGCGGCATTAAAGGCTTTGGCAAGATTTTGTCGGTGGTGGCTGAAACGTCGCCCATCCGCCGCAACGTGACGATTGAGGATGTTGGCAACGTGGCGGCATTTTTGCTGTCGGATTTAGCCGCTGGCGTGACCGCCGAGATCACTTACGTGGATGGCGGTTTTAGCAAGGTCGTGGGCGGCATTGCCGAGTCCAGCACCGCCGCGTAAACGGGGCGCTATCAGCGCAAAACTTTGCCGTCCTCTCCCAGCATGGTGAGCTCAACAAACTGGGAGGCGGTGTGTTTGTTCTTGCCAAAGTCGATAGAAAAACCGCCTAAGTTAACGTCTTTCATGCTCTCAACGGCATCAATAAAGGCTTCGCGGCTGGTGGATACGCGGGATATTTTCAGTGCTTCGTGAAAGACCTTAGCCGCTATAAACCCCTCTATGCCGTGATAAGAGGCCGTTGCACCTATTTTTCCAGCCTCTTTGACGCGATTGATATATTCAAACGATACAGCCTTGGCTGTCGAATAGGGCGAGGGCATCACTTGGCTCACCACCACGCCATAGGCATCTTTGCCTAGCTCTTTGCCCAGCGCCTCCGTGCCCACAAAGGAGACGTTATAAAAGGTTCCCTTATAGCCACTAGCCTTTGCAGCGCGAATAAAGGCAGCGCACGACTGGTAGGTACTGACCAGCACAATAGCCGTGGGAGCCGCCGCCACAATCGTTTTAACGGCAGCCGTCACATCAAGGCTATTGCGCTCGACCGTGCCGGTTGCCACAGGAGCTCGGCGCAGCATGGTCAAAGCATTTTGAACGCCCTCAAATCCAGCCTCGCCATAGGCATCGTTTTGATAAAAGACGGCTACTTTTTGGATGCCGATATTCGTAAGGCGTTGCACCAAAGCGGCCGTTTCTTCGCTGTATGAAGCCCTGATGTGCAGTGCGTAGCGATTGAGCGGTCTGCGCAAAATATCAGCTCCCGTCAAGGGCGCAAAAAACGGAATTTTTGCCTTGGTTGCCAAGGGCAATGCAACCGCGCTGGTGGGGGTTCCCACATAACCAAAGAGTGCAAAAACATCTTCTTTGATAAATTGCTTGGTGTTAACCAACGTCCGTTCAGGCTCGTATCCATCATCGGCCACATCCAGTTCAATCTCGCGCCCATGGACACCACCATTGGCATTCAGGTGATTGAAATACAGCTGTGCGCCTTGGTTAAATTGGATGCCCACTTGTGCAGACGGGCCACTCAGAGGTACGGATTGACCCAGAACAATTTTTCCGGTTCGCGCAAAACTAGTCGATGCGCCCAGCGCAGCAGCGCCAAGCAAAACCGTCCGCCGCGTCAGATGATGGCTGTTAAACATAAGAAAACCGATCAAAGAGAAAGTGTGTTGTACCAAGCCACGTAAGCGTCTACCACCGCATCCCAAGCATAAGCGGCAGCAAAACGTCTACCTGAGATGGCCAGTTTAGCCTGCAACTCGGCATCGCCCAGCAACTGATTCATCGCATCGGCCAGCGCGTGGCGATCGGTCGGATCGCTCAAGATGAGCGCATCCTCCCCATCTTGCAAAAACGCGCTGATGCCGCAGTAGGCTTGGCTACTCACCATGACGGGCAGGCCATACGACATAGCCTCTAGCACCACCATGGCAAAGCCGTCCTCTAGCGTCGGGTGCGCCAGCATATCGGCTGCGCGGTAGACCCGCGACATATCACTTTGTGACCCCACAAAGTGCACCTGATGGGCGATGCCCAGCTGCTCGGCCATCGCCTTAAATTTAGGAATCTGCTCTGACTTACCCACCACCAACAAATGTGCGCAGGCACCTGCCTGCAAAGCCTTATCTTGCTTGGCCTGCAAAAGAGGTAGGCTGGCAAGCAAAGCGGGTAGACCCTTGCGGGCATAGTCGTTGCCCACAAACAGGATCAGCGGGGTATCGGTCGCCACGCTAGGAGACAGTCCTAGTTGCAAGCGTGCGGCATCCCTGCCCAGCGTGAGATTAGGGGCACCCACACCCGGCAAGATCACCGGCATGGTGTGCGCGGCTAATTGGGTAGCCGGGTAGGCGGCCACTATTTGCTCACGCAGCAGATCGGAGCCTGCAACCACCACGCGGTTCGGGTGGTTTTTCATACGCGCGGCCTCTAACCACATGTAAAACGCAAGGCGCGGACTGGTCACAATTTTGAGCCAGCGCAGCCACAGCCGCCAACCGGTTTTTCCTACCAGCAGGTGAAAGCGAATGGGACGCACTTGTACCGTTTGCACTTGACCATGCCACGTGTTTTCGTGCGAGTGGATGATGTCAAAACCACCGTCTTTGCGGGGTTTACGGGTCTTCCACCACGTGTAGGCGGCAAATACAAGTTGGTTGATCCAGCGCGGATGCGTTAAGGGGCCGGGCACTTTGTGATAGGTCACGCCCGGGCAATTGTGATCGCGGGTTTGCGAGAAGACATGTACCTCAAACTGAGGCGCACCGTCCGGCAGACACCGACTAGCCAAGCCCTCCACAACCGAGACCGCATAGCTTTCTGCACCGCCCGCACGCCGTGAAAAATGCCGATTGAAATGCGCCACACGCATGGGGCTCGATCGCTTCATCATGACCGAAGCATGCCCCACAGTTGCAAAAGCCACGTATTTTTCAGCACGCCAAAGCGTGGCAACTCAAACGGACTGTGACTGGATGCAGCGCACCCTTGCTCGACCGTTGTGGCGCTGTCGTATCCGGCAGCTTGCACCATGGCGACATGATCGCTGTTGAAATAACCATAGGGATAACAAAAGTGCCGGCAAGCCACGCCCGTGGTGGCTTGCAGCTCTTGCCTTGATCGTTCAATTTCAGTACGAGCGGCAGCGGCATCAAGCGTTGGCAAGTTGACATGGTGCCGCGTATGGGAGCCAATTTCTTGCCCACCTGCCATCCATTGGCGCAGCTCGCTCGCCGTCATTAACGGCTTGCTGCCAATGCCCTTTGGGGCATCCCAGCGATTGGTCTGCCCCGCCATATCGCTCACCGCGTAGCAAGTCGAAGAAAAACCATAACGTGCCAGCACAGGCTGCGCATGAATGAGGTTGTTTTGATAGCCATCGTCAAAGGTGATGCCCACAACTTTGCCGTGCGTCGCAACGGTTTTCTCACCGCGCAGGTACTGCATCACCTCGCTCATGTTGACACCGCGATACCCAAGGCTGCTGAGCAGCCACATCTGACGCGCAAAGCTGGACGGCGAGACAATCAAGCTGCGATAAGGTGTGCGAACCCCGGCGCTATCGCGTTTGGGCGGAATCGCGTCGATTTGGTGATACATCAAAATCGGCACGCGAACTGAGCCTAAAGAGGTCGTCTGCATCATAAAACCCGAGCCTGCTTTAACAGCTGTGCCGTCTCGTGCAGGGGCAGCCCCATCACGCCGCTATAGCTGCCCGAAAGATGCGCAATAAAAGCCGCCGCCTTGCCCTGCACCCCATAACCACCGGCCTTGCCAAAGGGCTCGCCCGTCGCGATGTAAGCCGCGATTTGCGCCTTGGACAGCTTGGCAAACGTGACGCGCGACTCGGACAGCGCAAGCGCCGTTTTGACTTGACTACCCACCCACCAAGCCACGGCCACGGCGGTTAGCACGCGGTGCGTTTTGCCCGAGAGTGCGCCCAACATCTGGCTTGCAGCCTTCGCCCCATCCGGCTTGCCATACATCACTCGCCCCAGCGCCACCGTGGTATCGGCGCACAAAATAGCAGGTGCATCCTGCGGTGTCCATAAGCGACGCGCTTGCGCTCTGTGCACCGCCGCCGCCAACTTCAATTGAGTGACCCGCTGGACGTAGTGTGCGGGTGCCTCAGTGCCATGAACCGCTTCCAGCCCTTCCGCGTCTTCGTGCGCATCCGCCAGCAACAAGCGATGCGCTATCCCCAGCTGCGCGAGTAGCTCGGCGCGGCGTGGACTTTGCGAGGCAAGGTAGATGAATGGTGTCGTCATCGCGATGTTTATTCTCGGTGGTAAGGATGTCCACTGTTAACCGACCAAGCGCGGTAGAGTGCCTCGGTCAGCAACACGCGCGCCATGGCGTGCGGCAATGTGAGCTCGGAGAGCCGAATGCGCTCGTGCGCGGACGCTTTGAAGGCGGGTTCTAGACCATCGGGGCCACCCAGAATCAACGCGACATCATCGCCGCCCAATTGCCACTGCTTGATCTTGGCCGCCAATGCCAGGGTGCTCAGACTTGCGCCTCGCTCATCGAGCACCACCACACGCGGGTTGCGTAGCACTGAGAGCGCCGCCTCAATGCGCAGACGCTCAGCCTTATAAATCGCCTCTAGGCCTTGTCCGGCGCGGGTTTCAGTCTTGACGGTTTTTATCTCTAAGCGCAGATCACCCGTAAAACGCTTGGCGTAATCGTCCACCGCCGTTTGCGCCCAATCAGGCATTTTTTGCCCAACCGCCACCATCACGAGCTTCATGCTTTTTTAGCAGCAACCTTTTTAGCAGCAACCTTTTTAGCAGCAACCTTTTTAGCAGCAACTTTTTTTGCGGGTACTTTTTTGACAGGCACTTTTTTAGCTGGAGCTTTTTTAACTGCCGCCGTGCTCGCAGGAGCGGCTGATTTTTTAGCGGGTACTTTTTTGGCGGCGATTTTTTTGCTTGGTTTGGGTTTTTTCTCTTTGACCTCTTTCACCGGTGCCGCTGGTTTGGGAGCGCCAAATTTTGTGCGCAGCGGTTTGTCGCCCCACAAATCCTCTAAGTGGTAGTACTGGCGAATCGCAGGCTGCATGATGTGGACGACGATGGCGTTGCAGTCCACAATAATCCACTCACCGTTGTCCTCGCCCTCGATACGCGGCTTATCAAAACCGGCTTCGCGCACGGCATCGCGCACACTGGCTGCCAGCGCCTTGGTTTGCCGGTTGGATGATCCACTGGCCACCACCACACGCTCAAACAAAGCGGTTTGCTCCTCGGTATCAAAAACTTGGATGTCTATGGCCTTGACATCTTCCAGTGCGTCAACAATCACGCGCTGAAGTTTTTGCACATCCTTTTTGTCCATTGCCGCACGCGCCGGTGAATGCGGCGCTTTGGGCACAGGAGCAGATGCGTCAGCCGATGGGTGGGTCGTGTGTTTTTTCGTAGTAGCCATAAAGGAGCGGAGTCGTCGTTAGTTGTGTTGGGTTAATTGTGCTGGTAGAGCGCGTGCTCTTGGATATAAGCCGCAACCGATGGATTCATTTTCGCCGCAAATGACGAGTCCCCCGTGCGAATCATTTGCCGCAGGTCACTTGAACTGACGGCATGCGGCGCAAATTGAATCGGGGTGTAGGGGATGCGGATGGATGATTCAGCTAGCGCACGGACTTCTCCCCCGCGCACAGCCACAGCGAGACTGGCCTGCGCGAGTATGGTTTCATACGCCCTCCAGGTGTGAAATGCCAGCAGCTGATCTTGTCCGATGATGAGTGTGAGGCGGGCGCCGGGCTGCAAACGGCGTAGCTCCATGATTGTGTCGATGGTGTAGGAAGCGC
>CAZAIW010000024.1:9930-16782 GCA_964485285.1 uncultured Burkholderiaceae bacterium
CCGTTAAATGCCGCCGTTTATGAACCGCGTCGCCCGTAGGCGTGACCAGTAGTTGATCGAACTGGAATTGCTGAACGGCGGCCTCGGCCAAAGCCACATGGGCTAAGTGCGGGGGATCAAAAGCACCACCATAAATACCAATGTGCATCGTCATGTTGCCAACCAATCTTGAATAGGTAAAAAGTCAGTATAGAGCAAGGCCTCGGGGGAGTTCGCCTCGGGCTGGTATTGATATGACCAAGAGGCCAAGGGCGGCATGGACATCAAAATCGACTCGGTGCGTCCGCCCGATTGCAAGCCAAAGTGCGTGCCCCTGTCCCACACCAAATTGAACTCGACATAGCGTCCACGGCGATAGAGTTGAAAGGCGCGTTCGCGCTCACCATACGGCATCGCCATGCGCCGCTGGACGATGGGGACATACGCAGGCAAGAAGGCATCGCCCACGGCTTGCATCATCTGGATGCTGCGCTCACCCAGCTCGGAAAAATCATCAAAAAATACCCCCCCCACGCCGCGCTGTTCGCCCCTGTGTTTGAGCGTGAAGTACTCGTCGCACCATTTTTTAAAGCGCGGATATTTATCGTCCCCGAAGGGTGTTAAAGCATCTTTGCAGGTTTGATGAAAATGCACCGCATCCTCTTTGAACCCGTAGTACGGCGTGAGGTCCATGCCGCCGCCAAACCAATGCACCGCCGGCTGATCCGTGGGCTTGGCCGTGAGCATGCGCACATTCATGTGCACGGTGGGCACGTAGGGGTTGCGTGGATGGATGACCAGCGACACGCCCATCGCATCAAATGCGGCACCTTGCAATTCGGGGCGACTTGCGGTTGCCGATGGCGGCAGCTTGCTCCCACTCACACAAGAAAATCCAACGCCAGCGCGCTCGAACACCGCGCCACCTTCCAAAATACACGTCACGCCAAAGCCTTGCAGCGGCTCGTCCGCCCCCTTACGCCATTCATCGCGCACGAACGATTGGCCATCCAGCGCACCCAGCGTCTCCGTGATGCGCTGCTGCAACTGAAGAAAGTAGCCACCCTGTAGGGATCGTTCATCGTTCATAACAAGGCTTTCGAGTTAACCAAAGAAGCATCACGCGCCACACTTTGATCGAGCAATTGGATAGGCGACATATTGTCTGGAATCAAACCTTGTTTACCCGCTAGCACCTTGGCCATATGGGAGAAATCTGTTGCTTCATCTCCGGTAGGTACAAAAAAATGCGTGAGATCAACTGTTTTGGTGGGGTAGTCAAAATACGCCACACAAATCGGTACGTGCGCCTCGCAAGCGACGCGGTAAAAGCCGCTGCGCCAACCCGCGATACGTTTGCGTGTGCCCTCTGGTGCCAAACCCAACCAAAAAAAATCGGCTTGTTGCATGGCACGTACCGTATCGGTCACCATGCCATTTTTAGAGGTTCGATTGACAGGAATGCCGCCCGTCCAGCGCATGAATGCGCCCAGCAGCGGGAGGCGAAACAAACTGTCTTTACCCCAATACCGCGCCGGAATACCTATGGCCCACTTGGCAAACAAACCAAGCAAAAAATCCCAGTTACTGGTATGTGGATACACCGCCACAATGCCGCGCGGGCCGGGTAGTCCCTTGAATAGCACACGCCAACCGAATTGCGCCAATATCCACCGAGCGGCAGCGTTGCCCTTGAATTGGAGGTACGGCTGGGACATGAAGTGATCAGCCAATCACCGCTTTGTGGCCAATGTCGGTGCGGTGCTGCGCACCATCGATGTTGATTTGATCCACCACCGCATAAGCATGCATTTGCGCGGCTTTGACCGTTTGTGCCAAGGCGGTCACGCAAAGGATGCGTCCACCGGAAGTGATCCATTGTCCAGCTTCGTTTTGCTTCGTTCCGGCATGAAAAATTTGCACGTCCCCATCAACAGCGAGCTCGGGCAAGCCCGTGATGGCATCCCCGGTGCGAGGATAATCCGGGTAGCCATGCGCAGCCACCACAACGCCCAGCGCGGTGCGTCTATCCCAGTCCAGCTCCACGGTAGCCAAGCGCTCGCTGGTTGCAGCCAGTAGCACATCCACCAAATCGGACTTGAGGCGCATCAAAATGGGCTGCGTCTCTGGGTCGCCTAAGCGGCAATTGAACTCTAGGGTTTTGATCGTGGTTTTGCCACTCGCATCCTTGCCAATCATCAGCCCTGCGTAGAGAAATCCTGTGTAGGGAATGCCATCTTTAGCCATCCCCTTGACCGTTGGCAAAATTACCTCGCGCAGCGCACGTGCATGCACATCAGGCGTGACCACGGGCGCAGGCGAATAAGCACCCATGCCGCCGGTGTTGGGGCCGGTATCGCCATCACCCACACGTTTGTGATCCTGCGAGGAAGCAAGAGCAGTCACGTTTTTGCCGTCACACAGCACCATAAAGCTGGCCTCTTCGCCAAGCAAAAACTCTTCGATCACGATGCGGCTGCCCGCCTCGCAACCCTTGCCAATCATGGTCTCTACCGCATCGTGCGCTTGGGCAGTCGTCATCGCCACTACCACGCCCTTGCCAGCCGCTAAGCCATCGGCTTTCACCACAATTGGTGCGCCATGCGCGTCAATATAAGCATGCGCCGCTTCAACTGTGGCATCTGTAAACACCGCATAGTGCGCCGTTGGAATGCCATGCCGCTCCATAAATGCTTTGCTAAACGCCTTGGAGCTCTCCAGCTGCGCGGCCGCTTGCGTGGGGCCAAAGATGCGCAGACCTTTGCTTCTAAACACATCAACCACGCCCATTGCCAAAGGCGCTTCTGGACCCACCACGGTAAAGTTGATTTTGTTAGCAAGCACCCAATCGGCCAGCTCGTGGATGTCGGTGATGGGCAAGTTTTTCAGTCGCTTGTCCTGTGCGGTTCCGCCATTGCCGGGAGCGACATACACCATCTGAACACGCGGGGAAGCTGCCAGTTTCCAAGCTAAAGCGTGCTCCCGACCACCACCACCAATTACCAAGATATTCATCAATCAGTCACTTAAAGAATGGCATTGTGAAAAACGTTTTGTACGTCATCTAAGTCTTCTAAAACATCAATCAACTTCTGCATTTTGATTACGTCGTCAGCTGGCAATTCAATCGAATTATCAGCACGCATGGTCACCTCCGCCATATCGGGCACCAAGCCAGCAGCTTCCAGCGCCGACTTCACCGACTCAAAATCCAAAGGCGCGGTCAACACCTCCATAGCGCCATCCTCATCAGTCATGATGTCTTGGGCACCCGCCTCCAGCGCGACTTCCATCACTTTTTCTTCCGACGTGCCGGGAGCAAAAATTAGCTGCCCGCAATGCTTAAACTGAAAGGCCACCGAGCCCTCCGCCCCCATATTGCCACCGTGTTTTGAGAAAGCGTGACGCACCTCGGCCACGGTGCGCACACGGTTGTCGGTCATGGTGTCCACAATGATGGCTGCGCCGCCAATGCCATAGCCTTCGTAGCGAATCTCTTCGTACTGAACACCCTCTAAATTGCCCGTTGCTTTATCGATATTGCGCTTGACCGTATCCGCCGGCATATTCGATGCCTTGGCTTTTTCAATCGCTAAACGCAGGCGCGGATTGGCCGATGGATCACCGCCTCCGGTGCGAGCCGCGACCATGATCTCGCGCACCACGCGCGTCCAAATCTTTTGTCGCTTCTCGTCTTGCCGGCCCTTGCGGTGCTGGATGTTTGCCCATTTGGAATGACCTGCCACGTTAGACTGCCTTCACTGACGCTAAAAAATTGAATGGGAAATCAAGGAACCATTATGTTGCTGAGTCGCCAGCTGTTGCCTGATACTGGAGAATAGGTATCAATTTGTAAAACGGCACCGCTACATAAAATAGCAGGGGTCGTAATGGTGCCAGTCGTCGCATCCACAACAGCAGGCGTACCCGTTAGCGTGACCACAAATGGGTTTAATTTGCCAATATTGTTACTAGGATCAGTTGTCGGGGCGGTATTTGGCACCTGCGCTGGATATAAATCAGCCGCCGTACAACCCGTTGTTGGACTCATCACTTTAACCGCCACCGATGTATTGATAGGCAGAGGTAGCAAATTACCCGCCGTGCCATTGCCATTTAAATAAAACTTGAATGGTGCTGCGTCTGGACTAGAAAAGGGGGTATTTGTGATGCGGGTATAAATGGGTTCTTTAGCCGTTGGCGAAAACAAAATAATCACCTGTCCACGCACCGTTGTGGGCAAAAGACCCGTACAGGCATTAGCTCGCGCTGGGGAGGTTCCGCCTACACCCGGGCAAGGCAATATGCCGCCTCGTGCTATCACAAACTCTCCTAGGTCATATTGACCGTTCTCGTTGTCATCTCGATAAGCATCGCCTTGGTCGGCCAATATATCAGTACCCGTGTCATATACGCCATTGCCATTGACATCCGAATAGTTTTTGATGCCTTCCACATACGCCAGCACCGCTACCCGCCCGTTTAGCGGCCTGTAATCTTGGCTTGACAGGGTCACAGAACAACCGGAAAAACTGGTTGAGTTGAGTCCAATGGTTGTGGTCGTGGAACATGATCGATTGATTTGACCGCCAGAGCTGGTAAAATAAACCACCGTACCTTCAGGAACCGGATTGCCATTCGCATCAGCCACCCTTGCTGTTATCTGCGTCGTATCGCCATCAAAATTCCAGCCGTCGATGTTGTGTTTTGTCACAGATAAACTCAGCGATTTTTGCTGCACAGGCCCCGAACCAATTGCAAAACTATTCGATATCGCAGTCACATTTGTATTGGTGCGCCATGTCGCTTTGACACTGGGGCTTCCAGGAACGCCGCCAGCAAAAATGGGCAACGTGACATAGCCATTGGCATCTGTTTTGCTGCTGAAGCTCGTTGTCGTGTTCGTAACTGTCCCAATAGCCACACCACCCGGATTGGCTAGAAGCGTGAAATCAATATCTTGGTTGCCCTGCGCAATACCGCTGGAAGTTAAATAAAACGTCATCACCCCTTGCGCAAGAGCGCCTGAGTCCTTCAAATATATCTGCGTAGAAGATAGATTATTGACATAAGTGAGTACGCCCGTTGTCGGCGCTGCCACTGCAATAGTTGTTGTTGCCGTGACACCTGAAGTGGTCGCTGTCACTACTGAATTTCCTTGGCATAGCGCTCCATCGGTTGAGATGGCGCTATACGTTGCAGTTGCATCGCCATTTCCGTTCGTCGTCACATTATTGCTAGGCGTAATGGCTCCACAATTCACCGACAGCGCCACAGTCTTTGCGGGAAACGGCACCGCGTTATTAACCCGTACACTGACTGTCAAGCTCGTGTTACCGGCCGACGCGATATTGGCGCTACCAGCGGTAAAGCTTGTGATCGTCACAACAGGCGGCGCAACATTGAGTGTTCCAAATGAAGTGGCACCTTCCGCCGTCGCTTGCAAGGTAACAGCGCCGCTGCACAACGAGCCATCGACATTACTAGCTTGGTAAGTCACACTTGCACTGCCGTTTGTGTCTGAGCTGACTGGATTAGTCGACACAATTTGCCCACAGCTGGCCGTATACGTGACCGGAACCCCAGATGTGACAGCTTGATCAACCAATGTCGTGACCGTTAAGCTCGTCGATCCAGCTGACACAAGGCTACTGCTTCCAACGCCCATCACCATCGGACTTAACGATTTGGTGGTGGTAATAACCGCATAGTTGAGCTTGGCTGTCACCGTAGCACCCGATGCCAAGGTAGCTGTCGCACTCACGGTTGACGCACCGGCTGCTGCTGGAACAATCACGATATTCGCCTGACCAGAGCCATTTGTTAGTGCCGTTCCGACTGCAGGAACTAAGGTGGCAGACGATGCCGGAGCGGTAAAAGTCACAATCTCGTTACTTGCAAGACCGGTTTTATCGGACGCGGTCGCAATCAACCGGTAGCGCCCACCAACCACCATGGTGTTAACCGTGCTGCCAGCTGTATTTTGCAAGTTAAGAGTGAGCGTTGGGATGGGGGATGTAGTGCCACCACCGCCCCCGCCGCCGCCAGAGCCTGCAATGACCAAATAGTTCAAAGAGTTCGTCAAAGTCGCGCTGGTCGTTGTGGTCGTTGCCGGGCTGGTTGAAGTTGCTGCCTTGGTTGTCGTCACTTGAACCGTTGCCGTTCCCGTAAGAGCTGCGGCACCCACCGTCGTTGGTGTCACGGCCACTGCATTGGTAACACCCGATGAGTCCGTCAGCGCTGTCCCCGTAGTCGGAGTCAATGTCGCCCCGCTACCAGCGGCAAGCGTCACAATGACACCCGACGCAGCCACGCCAGCACCGGATACCGTCGCTTTGACAAAATATCTATTCCCAATAGTCATGGTTGTTACGGAAGTGCCAGATGCATCCGTCAAGTTCAGTGTCAACGTGGGTGTGGTATTGGTGGTGCTTGTGCCGCTTCCCCCACACGCCCCAATGAGCACAGTTACAAATACCAACAAGATGCTTTTAAGAGCAAGCAAAAAATGAAATTTTTTAAGCATATGAAAGTTGATGAGTGTCTTGATACATGTGGAGCCCACAGCGGGCAGATCGTGGTAAATTGTAGTTGTTTTGAATGCTTAGGAGTCGTATTGATGGTGATTCGTCTTATCTTGCTCGTGGTGGCTGTTTTAGCGGCTTTTCTTCTTCTGGCGGGGCAATGGGGACTACTGCGCGGCAAAGTGCCCTCAGACTTGGGTGCTCAAGATGGCAAGCTCAAAGCACCATCGCGTACGGAGAACAGCGTCTCTAGCCAAGCGTCGCTGCACCCCAACCACCCGATGCAAGCTTATGCGCAGATTGCTCCCATCACTTTTACCGGTGATCCCGCTGTTGCGTGGGCCAAGCT
>CAZAIW010000025.1:0-16726 GCA_964485285.1 uncultured Burkholderiaceae bacterium
GCACAAATCAATCAAGATGGTGTTGGTGCGCATCACCGCGTGAAAGAGCGCTGCCATGTAGTCGTGCGGCTCAATTTGTGTGCTGTAGTCTTGGAAGGTCAGCCCCAGTCCGCTTGGGACAGGTGCCTCGACCACGCGCTTGGCAAATGCCGCCCAGTCAACGTCCGGGAAGGCCGCCAGATGCGCGTTGTAGTTGCCAACCGCGCCGTTCATTTTGCCCAGTAACGGGACGGACTCCAGATCGCTTTGCACTTTGCGCAGACGCGCAACAAAGTTGGCAAACTCTTTGCCCACGGTGGTAGGAGAGGCGGTTTGCCCGTGCGTACGTGACAGCATGGGCGTGTCGGCATAGCGCAGTGCCATGCTGGATAAGGTTTGCACGGCAGCGGTTAGTTTGGGGACGATCACCGCATCACGCGCCGCTTGTATTTGCAAGGCGTGGCTGGTGTTGTTAATGTCTTCGCTGGTGCAGGCAAAGTGGACAAAGTGCGCGTGGGCTTTGAGCTCGGGGAGCTGATCGTGCGCCGCGCTGAACTTCTCCACAATCCAATACTCCACGGCCTTGACATCGTGGTTGGTCACGCGCTCGATGGCTTTAATGGCGGCGGCATCATCGGCAGAAAAATGGTTCACCAAGTCTTGCAAATAGCGTCGTGCTGCGGGCGTGAGCGGCGGGAATTCGGCAAAACCCGCATCCGATAAGGCGGCGAACCAGGTCAGTTCAACCTGCACGCGGCGGTGCATGTAGCCGTATTCGGACATCAAGGGAGCTAGTGCAGCAACTTTGTTTTTGTAGCGACCATCTAGCGGGGAGATGGCAAAGAGTGGAGTGTTAAGAGCATCAGTCATGGGGATCAATTTTAGGTGGGCGGGCTTGGTTAGAATGAAAAGCATGAAACTGATTGGAAATAACACGAGTCCCTACGCCCGCAAGGTGCGCATTGTCCTTGCCGAGAAAAAACTGGACTACCAGTATGTGCAGGAGAACCCTTGGTTGCCTGATACCACGATTGGTGCGTCCAATCCGCTGGGCAAAGTTCCCTGCTTAGTACTAGAGGGTGGCGAGGCGATTTTTGATTCGCGTGTGATTGTGGAATACCTCGACACCCTGTCGCCCGTGGGCAAGCTCATTCCCTCCAACGGGCGCGAGCGTGCCGAAGTGAAGACGTGGGAAGCACTAGCCGATGGCGTGCTGGATGCGGCGGTGGCGGTGCGCATGGAGCAAACATGGGCGCATCGCAGCGACGAGCAGCGCTCTTTGCTGTGGATGGAGCGCAACTTAGCCAAGATAGCGGCTGCGCTTCAAGCGATGAGTCAAGGGCTGGGCGATAAACCTTACTGCGGGAACGTCCACATGAACCTGGCTGACATTGCGGTGGGTTGTGCGCTGGGCTACTTAGATTTCAGGTTTGCGCACATCGACTGGCGCGGTGCGCATCCTAATTTGGCCAAGCTGTTTGAAAAGCTATCAGCGCGGCAAAGCTTTGTGGATACCTTGCCAGCTTAAGGCTTGCGGTATCACCCTTGTTCCCGTTCGGACTGAGCTTGTCGAAGTCCGAGGTTTGATGGGGCGAACCCACAAGCAAGCTTATAGGGACGGATGGATGGATGTGCGGGGCGAACCTTGCGCAGCGTGCTCAAGCGCATTGATGAAGAGCGCCGCAACATCGCAACCCGTTTGATCAAAAATTTCTTGAAAGCAAGTTGGGCTGGTCACATTGATCTCGGTGAGCTTGTCACCAATCACATCCAGCCCCACCAGCAGCAAGCCACGCGCGGCAAGCGTTGCGCCCAGCTCGGTGGCAATAGCTGCATCCGACGTGGACAGCGGCTGCGCAACGCCTTTGCCCCCTGCGGCTAAGTTGCCGCGCACCTCGCCACCTTGTGGAATGCGGGCGAGCGCATATGGAACGGGGCGTCCAGCAATGAGCAAGATGCGTTTGTCGCCGTCTTTGATGGCGCGCAAGTAGCGCTGCGCCATGATGGTTTGCGTGCCGTCAGCCGTGAGCGTCTCAATAATCGCGCCCAAATTGAGCGCATCTTCTTTCACTCGGAAAATCCCCACCCCGCCCATGCCATCCAAGGGTTTGAAAATCACGTCTTGGTGCTCGGCGTGAAAGGCTTTCAAGTCGTCCATGTGGCGGCTGACCAAGGTGGGCGCGGCAAGATGTGCAAACTCCATCAGCGCAAGCTTCTCTGGGTGATCACGCAAAGCGCGGGGGCTGTTAAAAACCTTCGCGCCCTCTGCCTGCGCTCGCTCTAGCAGATGCGTGGCGTAGAAGTATTCGGAGTCAAATGGCGGGTCTTTGCGCATGACCACTGCGTCGAAAGCCTTGATAGCTGTGGCCTGCGAGGGCGATGCCGCGTACCAGCCTTGATCTGATTGGCCTGTGAGCGTGAGCTCTTGCGTGCGTGCCACCACACCGGTGGTTTGCGTCCACCGGATACCTTGCACTTCGCAGCTAGAGATGCGATGACCACGCCGCACGGCCTCGCGCATCATGGCAAAGGTGGAGTCTTTGTGGATTTTGAAGGTGGATAGCGCGTCGGCAACGAAGAGGATGTGCATGGGATTAGGTTTTTTCCAGTAAAAATAAAAATTCGCGGTGTGGTGCCTCAGCCTCTTTTACCCATTCATTTGTCCAGCGCATATTGGCCATGACATTTTTTTTATGATCGATCTCCATCACGTCAATTAACTTGCCATTGCTGGATAACACATCGTTAAGTTGAAGCGCTGTGGCGCGCCCGCCAGAGCTGTAAGAAAGCAAAACGTATTTGGCATTAACTTCGCGAACCGCTCGTTCGATAGATGCAACCGCAATCAGCTTACCGGACGAATCACATCGAAACTCTTCAAAGTCTGATGCCGCAAGGGTGTCCGAAGTATCACACCTGCGGTTTACTTTCCCAAACAAGCTGGGCTTGTCATTCAAGCAAATTGTTGTCCATATGTGGTAATAGGCCGCATATCTAACCCGTGAAGGGGGCATTTTTTCGTTGTTCGATCCGTAGGGTGGATCAAAGTAAGCCAAATCAACTTGCACATCTGGCAGTAATTCAAAAATATCTCGTTTGTAGACTTTATGCTGGCGATCAAAGGTTGTTAATTCAGGAACACAAAGCCGCATTGTTTTGTACGAACGCGGTGACCAGTCACTCAAGTAAGAGGCGTAATGTCCTAACGTGCTATCCACACTATCTAAAGCCTGTATGAGGCTGCAAAGCAGAACTTTTTTTTCAACATCCTTAACATTTAAACGATCAATTTCAGCCCGAATAGCGTCTAGTTTTTGCGTATTGTGTTTTTGCCAAGGTCGCTTGCAGCCAGTATTGTCAATGGCAGGGTCACCCCCATAGTGCTGCGTGAACCAACCCTCTTCGGGTGGCAAGTTGTTTAAGTGGTCGATTAAAGACTGATAGTGTGCTTTGGGTTTGTCATTCAATAAATAGCAGCTTGCTAATACCTCTGACCAAACTGAGACATCATTCGCAGTGACAGAGTAGCCTGAATATGCAAATGCCTGTGATACACGCGTTGACCCAGAAAAAGCATCTAGCACTGTTCGTGGTTTGATTTTTCCCGCCATTGACAAGATGTAGGGTAGCAGCTTTTGTTTAGAGCCCGCGTATTTAATTCCCTGCGTAGCGGGAGCCTGAGTGACAATATCACCGAACAATGAAAGAGAAGAATCGTTCACAGCGACGCTTTGGTTTTTTGACGTTCGATGTCTTTTCTCAATGCCTCTAACGCGGGTAGATGTCCTGCGTCAGTTGACAAAAGAGCATGTGAAAACAGCTGCACCAAAACTTTACTATGCGTGTAACTGATCCATCCGTTGGTAACACTTGAGAAGTAGTCCAGCCCATTTTTTGTATGAGTCCACAAACCACGCTGCAAAGCGTTCGCAGTACCACTTCCGTAACGAACCTCGCATATGTAGTGGTCAGCAGAATCATAAAACCGGTAGACGGGGTGTTTCCTCCCGAACCCGGCATCCTCTAAAACAACTTTATGAGTCTTCTTTTTCGCCTGATCGGCATCAAAGACAAGGATGTTGCACCTTTGTTTTTTTTCGTCATAAATCAAAGGAAGGACATTCAAGGTATCAAATTCCTTAAAGGCCGCGTGCTGCCAGATTGCTTTTATAGCTTTTCCTGTAATTGTCGAGCCAATGCTTTGTAATGCAGGAAACATCACAAAATGTTTGTCGGTAGATAGCTGCAAAGGTCCATCGCCGTATGCTTTAAGGCTGATAGGGAATTCGGCCTGAGTTATCTCATTAATTACGGTAATATCTTCTTCGCGATTTTTGGCTCTAAATAAATCTTTGCCCACATGTATCGACTTGAAGTCGTACATGTATTGGTTAATGAATTCTGCTATTGCAATTTCAGCCAAGTCGCCATGTGTCTTGTTTCCAATCAGTCGCATCGTAAAAATATTACTCAGCGTTGTCGTGATAAGGTTAGGGTTTTTTGCGATCAGCAGCGCGAAGCGCTTGTTAAACTCTTGGTAGGGTGTCATCGTTTGGTTTTCATTTCTTATTTTTATATCTCGACTTTGCTGCCCAGTTCCACCACGGCGTTGCTTGGTAGGTAGAGGAAATCGGCGGCATCGCTGGCATTGTGATGCATTTGTGCAAATAGTTTTTCGCGCCACGGTGCCATGCCGCTACCGGGCGTAGAGACCACGTTGTTGCGCGATAAAAAGTAGCTGGTGGTCATGGGGTCAATGTCAAAGCCAAGGCCGTACAGAGCCTTCAAAGCCGCTGGAATGTCGGGATCATTTTTAAAGCCGAAGTGGACGATGACTTGCCAGCAGTGGTTGCCCAGCGAATGCACCTCTAAGCGTTTGTCCATACCAATCCAAGGCACCTCGTGGTTGCGCACCGTCACAAACAAATTGTGCGCGTGGAGCACCTTGTTGTGCTTGAGGTTGTGCAGCAGTGCATTGGGGGTGATGTTGGTGTCGTTAATCATGAAGACGGCGGTGCCCTCCACGCGGGTGGGCGGGCTGATGAAAACGGCATTGAGGAAGTCTTTCAGCGTGAAGGCATCGGCACGCTGAACCTCAGCCACCAGTTCGGTGCCGCGATGCCAAGTCATCATCAACGTGAAGATCGCACCGCCAATGAGCAGTGGGAACCAGCCGCCGTCAAGCAGCTTCATCATGTTCGAGGCAAAAAAGGCAGCATCCACGAGAAAGAACCAGCCAGTGGCGGCAAGGCAAAGCCAAAGCGGATATTTCCAACCGTAGCGAATGACGAAGAAAGTCAAAATGGTTGTAATCAACATATCAATACATACCGCAATGCCGTATGCCGCTGCCAAATTGCCGGATGTTTTGAACATGGCAACGGCAAACACAATCGCCACAAACAAGCCCCAATTGACGAGGGGAATGTAGATTTGTCCCATGTCTTTCACGCTGGTGTGGACAATGCGCATACGCGGCAAAAATCCCATTTGAATTACTTGTCGTGTGACGCTAAAAGCGCCAGAAATCAAGGCTTGCGAGGCAATCACCGCCGCGGCCGTGGCGAGCAACAATAGTGGCAATAGTGCCCACTCGGGTGCCATTAAGTAAAACGGATTTTTAACGGCTTGAGGATTTTTGAGTAGTAGCGCACCTTGACCAAAATAATTCAAAACCAAAGCGGGCATCACGATCCAAAACCACGCAAGGCGAATCGGACGTTTGCCAAAATGCCCCATGTCGGCGTAGAGAGCTTCGGCTCCTGTCACGCACAGCACCACCGCGCCTAAGATGATGAACGTGGTGTGAACGTTACTCAGCATAAAGCGCACGGCATGGTGCGGCGCTAACGCCCACAAAATTTCTGGAGTTTGCACGATGTGACTAATGCCTAAGAGAGAAAGCACAATAAACCACAGCAATGTGATGGGACCAAAAAATTTACCAATACTGGTTGTTCCGCGCTTTTGCACATAGAACAGACCGAACAGAATCATCAGCGTGAGCGGAACAACCCAAGGTTTGCTGGCGGGCGAGATGACTTCCAGTCCCTCCATAGCGCCCAGTACCGAAATGGCTGGCGTGATGACACCATCACCATAAAACAGGGATGTACCAAAAATACCAATGCCCAGCAAGACTTTGCGCAGAGCTGGTTTTTCTTTAACGGCCATCGAGGCCAAGGCCAACATGGCGATCAAGCCGCCCTCGCCGTGGTTATCGGCACGCAGGACGAGCAAAACATATTTCACAGAAACGATAGAGGTAAGTGTCCAAAAGAAAATGGACAAAATGCCGTAGATGTTTTCAGGGGTAAAGGCGACGTGCCCAGAGCCAAAAACTTCTTTTAAAGCGTAAAGCACCGAGGTGCCGATGTCGCCGTAGACAACGCCGATAGCGCCAAGCGTCAGCGCTGCAATGGATGATTTGGATGTTTGCACAGGGAGGATGTGATGAATAAAGCAAAGCGCTATTGTGCTACTGCGGCATGCTGCACTGCAACATATTTTTGGTGGACGTGTGGCATTTGTTGCGAAAGCGCACCCGTGGTCGTTGAGAGGTCGGTTTTAAATGGTGGGAAAGTAGGATTTACGAAAGGATGGGTCAATGCAAAATAATTTGGATGTCAGTAGCCTCCCCCTCTTTGGCATTCGTGTCGTCGAGTTCACGCACATGGTGATGGGCCCCACGTGCGGCATGCTGCTGGCTGATTTGGGTGCTGATGTGATCAAGGTCGAGCCGATCAAGGGTGACAACACGCGCCATTTGTTGGGTGCAGGCGCGGGCTTCTTTCCGCTATACAACCGTAATAAGCGCAGTTTTGCGGTGGATTTAAAAACGCCCGAAGGCAAGGCTGCCGTGTTGAAATTGATCGACACAGCCGATGTGGTCTCGCACAATTTCAAACCCGAAACGATGAAGGCGCAGGGGCTGGACTATGAGACGTTGTGCCGGGTTCGCAGCCCTGATTCTCCCGCCTTGATTTATGTCGATCACCGGGGCTTTTTGCCCGGCCCTTATGACCACCGCACCGCGCTGGACGAGGTGGTGCAAATGATGGGCGGCTTGGCCTACATGACGGGCAGACGCGGCGACCCGCTGCGTGCGGGTTCGTCGGTGAACGACATGATGGGCGGCATCTTTGGCGCGGTGGCGTGCATGGCGGCTTTGATGCAGCGACAAAAAAGCGGCAAGGGTCAGCAAGTGCAGTCGGCGCTGTTTGAAAACAACATTTTGCTGGTGGCTCAGCACATGCTGCAGTACGAGGTCACGGGCAAACCCGCCGCGCCTATGCCCGAGCGCATCTCGGCGTGGGGCGTGTATGACGTGTTTACCGTCAAGGACGATGAGCAGATTTTTTTATCGGCCGTCTCTGATACGCAGTGGAAGATTTTTTGTGATGCGTTTGGTTTTTCTGATTGGCGCAATGACGCACGCCTTGCCACGAACAACGACAGGGTGAACGCGCGTGATTGGATGCTTCCCGAGCTGCGCCAACGCCTCAAGGGTTTTAGCGCGGCTTATCTGATCGAGGTGTTTGAGTCCAAAGGCTTGCCGTTTGCCCCTATCATGAAGCCGCACGAGTTGCTGGACGATCCGCACATCGTGGCCTCGGGCGGGATGCAAGAAATTGAGCTCGTCGATGGCGAGCGAGCGGGGCAGACCGCGCACACGATTTTGTTTCCATTCAAAATGGGTGGTGAGCATTTGGGTGTGCGGCGCAATCCGCCAAGGCTGGGTCAGCATACCGCTGAGCTGCTGCGCGAGCTGGGATATTCGCAGCAGCAAATCGACCAGATGACAACGAGCCGACAAGTTAACGTGATGTGAGTCACACCAAAAGGAGCAACGCGATGGAATCAACAACAACATCAGCATTAGATGGCAACCCCATGGGCTTATGCGGGTTTGAATTTATCGAGTTTGCCGCACCCCAGGGCTTTGATCTGGGTGCTGTCTTTGGGCTGCTTGGCTTTAGCAAGGTGGCCAAGCATCGCTCTAAAGATGTGTGGTTGTATCGGCAAGGGCAGATCAATTTCATCGTGAACCAAGAGCCGAAAAGTCTTGCTAGCTATTTTGCTGCCGAGCACGGCGCTGCGCCTTGCGGGATGGCGTTTCGCGTACGTGATGCGCATAAGGCCTATGCGCGGGCGCTTGAGCTGGGTGCCCAGCCCATTGACATTCCCACCGGCCCGATGGAGCTGCGCTTGCCCGCCATCAAAGGCATAGGCGGAGCGCCGCTGTATTTGATTGATCGGTTTGAAGATGGCAAGTCCATCTACGACATCGATTTTGAATGGTTGCCTGGGATGGACAAACATCCCGCTGGACATGGCCTGCGCCTCATCGACCACCTGACCCATAACGTCTACCGTGGGCGCATGGGGTACTGGTCGAATTTTTACGAGCGACTGTTTAACTTCCGCGAGATTCGCTATTTTGATATTCAAGGAGAGAAAACCGGACTGACCTCTAAAGCGTTGACCGCGCCGGACGGCTTGATCCGCATTCCTTTGAACGAAGAAGCCAAACAAGGTTCGGGGCAAATCGAAGAGTATTTGATGCAGTTCAACGGTGAGGGGATTCAACACATTGCGCTGCTGACCGATGACATATACGCCACGGTTGATCGCTTGCAAATGGCGGGCGTAGCGCTACTCACCGCCCCCAACGATTACTACTACGAAGCACTTGCCACGCGCCTTGCCGGGCATGGCGAGCCGGTGGGTGAGCTCAAGGCGCGCGGTATTTTGCTCGATGGCGCAACCACCAACGCGCAAGGCCAACCTGTCAAGCCGCGCTTGCTGCTACAGATATTTTCCGAGACCATGCTGGGGCCGGTTTTCTTTGAGTTCATTCAGCGTAAGGGCGACGACGGGTTTGGCGAAGGCAACTTCAAAGCGCTGTTTGAGTCCATGGAGCGCGACCAAATGCGACGCGGCGTTTTATAAACGACAAGCACCATGCGACAAGTGGTGTGGGCAACCCGCACGAGCAACCCACGCACAATTTACGGGTGACCTACGAGTGACTCCTGGCGGGTCAGAGTAGTTTGAGCGCCGACTTAATTGCTTTGCGGATGAACATCGGCACCTCGCCAGCGGTAAACAGCTTGGCGGCCAGTGGGAGCTGGGTGCGCACCACGCCGCGCTCGTGACTAAAAGCTTTAAAGCCATAGTGCCCATGTGCGTTGCCGATGCCCGAGTTGTTGATGCCACCAAAGGGCAAGTTGCCATGCAAAAACTGCATCAGAGCGTGGTTGACGCAGGCACCGCCCGAGACCGTTTGGGTCAGCACTTGGTCGATATGAGTTTTGCTTTGGCTATAGATGTACAGCGCCAAGGGTTTGGCTCCTTGGTTGATAGTGGCGATGACCTCGTCCAAACTGCGGTAGCCCATGATGGGCAGCAAGGGGCCAAAAATTTCCTCCTCCATGAGGCGTGATTGATGGGAGACTTGATCCAGCAAGGTCGGCTGGATGAAGCAGTCGTCTTCGCTCGTGCCGCCACCCGCGAGTAGGCGTGCGCCGTGGGCGCTGGCATCGTCCAGCAACGCCTTGATGCGCAATGTATGCCGCGTGTTGACGATATGCGCCAGATGTGGGCTGGCCTTTTGCTCGGCCAGCGTGCTGCCATAGGCTTTGCTGAGTTGTTCGCGGCAGCACGCTACCCAGGCATCCTTGACGCTTTCATGCACAAACACATAGTCGGGCGCGATGCAGGTTTGTCCTGCGTTCGCAAATTTAGCCCACATCACGTTGATGGCTGCAAGCTGGAGGTCGGCGGTTTCATCGATGATGGTGGGACTTTTACCGCCCAGCTCCAGCGTCACGCTGGCCAAGTGTTGGGCGGCTGCTCCCATCACGTACTTGCCAATAGTGGGGCTGCCGGTAAAGAAGATGTGATCGAAAGGCAGCGCTAATAAGGCCTGCGAGACATGAGCTTCGCCCTCAAAGATGGCGACTTCGTCCTCGGTAAAAACCTCGCGCACCACTTGGCAGATGAGTGTCGAGAGGTGAGGGGTTAATTCGGACGGCTTCAAAATGGCGGTGTTGCCCGCCGCGATGGCCGAGACCAATGGCCCCAGCGTCAGATTGACCGGATAGTTAAAGGGCCCAATGATCAGGCAGCGTCCGCGCGGCGTGTATTGCACGTGGCTACGCATCCCCAGCGTCAACAAGGTCGGCCACACGCGCTTGGGACGCATCCACTTTTTAAGGTTGCGGATGGCATCGTTGGCTTCTAGGCAGACGGGTAATAGTTCGGACAGATCGACCTCGCCCGGTGGTTTTTTGAAATCCAAATCAGCCGCTCGGTACCACGCATCAGTGCGGCTAATGACCGCATCGCGCAGCTTGCGGATTTTGGCGATGCGCTCTTGGGCGGTTGAGCTCCTGAGTCTGAGCGCGGTTGCGGCTTGCGCGTCAAAGACTTGCTGCATGTGGGTTTTGTCAAAGGTCATGTTCGTGTCTTTCTTTGTAATTGCATGCGGATAAATGTCGCCATGGTCATCACGGCTTTTTTACTGGAATGGAGGTAGAAGGTTTGGAGGTGAAACACATGCCAGCGAGCTTGATAGACCTCTAGGCGGCACTCGACACCAGACGCTTCAGCATGGGCGGTCAGTTTCACGGAGTCACTCAGCAAAATTTCCTCTTCACCCGCTTGGATCAACATCGGTGGCAGTCCGTGCAAATCGATGTTGAGCGGAGAAAATTCAGGCGTTGCCTTGGGTGCGTTGAACCATGCAATGCCTTGGCGCAACCAATCTTGGGTGATCATCGGATCGCCGCGTCCCGTCATGGCGACGTGGCTGCGATCTGCATCCATGTCCGTGACGGGAGAGATCAAGACCAAGCCTGCGGGTGCGGTGCGTCCTGTTTGTTGTAGCCTGATAGCCAAAGCCAACGCCAAACTCGCACCGGCAGAGTCGCCAGAGATCACGATCTGATCCTCTGTTAAACCGCTGCGAAGCAGCGCGTTGTATGTCGCCAGCGCGTCATCCAAGGCGCATGGATACGGATGCTCTGGTGCAAGTCGATAATTGGGCACCCACACCGGTAAAGCACTCGCGTAGGCTAGGTGCGAACAGATACTGCGATGCGTATGGGCGCTTCCAAGGCAAAAAGCACCACCGTGCAGATACAAAATGGCACCCTTGTGTGCGCTGTGCTTTGGCGTGACGATTTGAACCGACAAGCCGTCGATAGTTGCATCGACACGCGAGACACCCGAGCGACTGGGCATGAGCAACGCCAAAACCCAAACCCACCGGCGTTGCCATACAGCGCTCAGCTGGGGGCCAATGAGTGACCGAAAGGTCGCCATGAGGAAAAGTCGCAAGAATCCCGCGACGAATCTTTCAAGCCAAGCGGACGGGGCAACCCTATCGACTCTCAAGCGATAACTCCTGAGCTTGTAGCTTTGGCAGGCAAGAAACGATAAGCGCTCATGCGGGCAGTCCTCGTTAACCAACGATAGGACAGCGTGAAGCCCGGCCAGTTCGTGCTGTTGTAGCCTCGCTCATCGACATACCAACTGGTGCAGCCCATCCACACTGTGCGCGACAAACGATTTTGAATATGAGCGGTATACGCTGCGTAGACATCGGGTCTCACTTCAATGGCCTGAGCATTGTTGGCTCGTAGCGCATGGAGACACCGCATCACATGTGCAATCTGACTCTCAAGCATGTGAACAATGGAGTTGTGACCAAGGTTGGTATTGGGGCCATAAAGCAAGAAGAGATTTGGAAAATCTGGCACGGTGATGCCCAAATAGGCTTTTGCGCCTTGCGCCCATGCCGCATGGAGGTCTTTGCCATCTCGTCCCTTGACGGATAGAGGGGCGAGAAACTCGGTGGCGGCAAATCCCGTGCCATAAACAATGATGTCCACTTCATGGACTTTGCCATCCGTCGTTTCAATGCCTAAAGGTGTGATGTGACGAATGGCATCCGTGACCAGCGTCACATGGGTTTGATTGAATGTGGCTAGGTAGTCGCTGGAGAGCAAAATCCGCTTGCAACCAATCGGGTACTGCGGGGTCATCTTTTGACGCAGCAGTGGGTCTGCCACTTGACGCTTCAGCAGCGCACGAAATGGAAGGCCACCAGCGAGTTGCATCAGGCTTTTGAAGCGGGTAAACGCCAGTGCTTGGGATTCGTACTGGAGGTAAGTTTTCAAGCGTTGCAACTTCATGAACCCGGGGAGCCAGCGACACAAGGCTCTTTCAAATGCGCCATACGCACGATCTGGACGAGGAAGGATGTAGGCAGGCGAGCGCTGAAAGACGCTCATGCTCTTGACGCGAGTGGCGATCGCTGGAACAAACTGAGTGGCGGATGCACCTGTGCCGATGACGGCCACGCGCTGACCGGTCAGATCGACATCGTGATTCCATTTTGCGCTGTGGAATGCTTGGCCTTTGAAGTTCCCCATCCCCTCAATCTTTGGCAGGGCAGGGCGGCTGAGTTGTCCCATAGCGGTGATCAAAAATTGGCTGTATAGCTCGGTGCCATTGGTCAGTACAACCCGCCACCGCCGCGTCTGTTCATGGTAGTCAGCCGAGCGAACTTCAGAGTCAAATTGAATGTTTCCGAGTAGCTGGTAGGCGCAGGCGCAGTCTTGCAAATAGCTCCATATCTCTTGTTGAGGCGCAAACTTCCTAGTCCAATTTGGATTTGGGAAAAACGAGAAAGAGTACAGGTGAGAGGGGACATCACACGCTGCGCCTGGGTAGCTGTTGTCGCGCCAAACACCGCCGACATCCTTGGCTTTTTCAACGATAAGAAAATCATGAATGCCATTTTTCTTCAGCGCAACGGCCATGCCCAAGCCAGCAAAACCCGTTCCGATGATGATGGCTGTCCAAACTTTTGTATCGGTCTGTTGATAATTCAAGGCTTTGTGTTTTGACATGTATAAAAAAAGCCACCGCTGTCAGAAACTGCGGTGGCACTTTGTTGCAAGCAATGTGTGTATTACTTCTTCTTGTTGCACTCGGATAAATACTTTGTACGCTCATCGCCCTTCAAGCCTTTTTCTGCGGCCTCTTTAGAGCATGCGCCCAGTTTGGAGCTGGGCTTGGCATCTGACTTGGCGCTTAAGCACTCCTTCATAAACGCTTTGCGCTCGTCACCGGTAAGGGCTTTGTCTTTAGCGTCAGCATTGCAGGTAGTCATTTTTTGTTGTTGTTTGGTTTTGCCGTCTTCGGCAGCGTGCGCTGCGCCAAAGGACAGAGCGAGGCTGGCGGCGAGCAGGGCGAGAATTTTTTTCATGAGAGAGACTCCAAAAGTTAAGAAGAGAAACAAGGGAAGTATCCAAAGCGGACACTTGATTTAACGGTAATTAGACGGCCGTGGTGACTGGGGTTTACCCGGTGCGGAGCGTCTTCCTGATGAGTGCCTATCCGCTAAGCCTTGACCGTTGGTGCTTGCAGGCGACGATGACCTGGAAGCGCCGCCAGATAAGGGCTTCGGGGCATTGCCTGTGTGGCGAGAGCCGCTACCTTGCCCCGTTTTGCCGACTGGCTTGCCTCTTGGGGGGCGCTCACTGAGGCGCTGGCGCATCTCTTGCATGGCTGCTTTGGCGGCGGCTTGCATCACTTCGCGCGACGGTGGTCTGCCTGCGCCGCCCCAAATGGTTTGGCGACCCATGGCGATGGGTTCGGCACGCTCACCCGCTTCAGGTGCAAAGTCAGGCATAGGCACGCGGGCAATGGTCTGTTTGGTAAAGCGCTCGATCGCTTCAAAAAAACCTTCTTCGTCTAGGCTGACCAAGCTGACCGCTTCGCCGCTAGCGCCCGCGCGGCCTGTGCGGCCAATGCGGTGGACGTAGTCTTCGGACACGTTGGGGATTTCGTAATTGACGACATGCGGCAAGTCATCAATGTCGATGCCGCGTGCGGCAATGTCCGTTGCGACCAAAGCGCGCAAGCTGCCATCTTTAAAGCCTTGCAAAGCCTGCGTTCTGGCGGCTTGGCTTTTATTGCCGTGCAGCGCCAGCGCGGCAATGCCGTGCTTGCTCAGGTGCTCGGCAACCGAGTTGGCACCAAACTTGGTGCGCGTAAACACCAGCACCTGGCTCCAGTTATGCGTTTGGATGATGTGCGTGAGCAGCGCCTTCTTCTTGCCGCGTCCAACCAAATGGTGCGACTGCGTGATGCGCTGCACCGTGGTGTTGCGCGGCGTGACTTGAATCGACTTGGGGTTATTCAACAACCCTTCAGCCAGCTTGCGAATCTCGTCGCTAAACGTGGCCGAGAAAAACAGCGTTTGTTTTTGCTTAGGCAGCAGCGCAAGCGTGCGCTTGATGTCGGGCAAAAAGCCCATGTCCAGCATACGGTCAGCCTCGTCCAGTACCAAGGTTTGCACCGTGGACACATCCAGCTTGCCTTGCTCTTGCAAGTCGAGCAGCCGCCCCGGCGTGGCCACCAAAATATCAACGCCTTTGCGCAGTGCGTTGATCTGTGGGTTCATGCCAACACCACCAAAAATCACGGTGGAGGTGAGCTGCAAAAACTTGCCATAAGTGCGCACCGACTCCTCCACTTGGGCAGCCAATTCGCGCGTGGGCGTGAGTACCAAAACGCGCGTACCTGTGCCGCCAAACTTGTTTTTGGCCGATGCTGTCATCGCAAGGCGGTGCAACACAGGCAGCGTAAACGCAGCGGTTTTACCGGTGCCCGTTTGGGCACCCGCCAGTAAGTCGTGCCCCAGCATGGCCAGAGGGATCGCTTGTTGTTGAATGGGAGTGGGCGTGGTGTACCCCGTGGCTTCTATGGCGCGAAGCAGCGCTGGCGCAAGGCCGAGTTCAGAAAAAGTCATAAGCGATTGTCTCATGCCTGCTTGGTCGCTAAGCATTTACTGTGCGGGGATGACGACGTTTGAACCGGTAGAAGTGTTGTACGAACCATGTAAATATGGATTTAAATTCCGTTTTTGCATAGAATTGCGATATGCCACGTCCTTTATCCCTTTACGATCGAGATATACAACCCGCCCTCGAAAGACGCTTAGGTCAAACTGCGGCGGTGGCTTTGTTGGGTCCTAGGCAGGTTGGCAAAACCTCGCTAGCACTAGAGATTGCTCAAAATCAAAAAGCCATTTACCTTGATCTCGAATCTGAGCAGGACTTGGGAAAGTTGTCGCAGCCTGAACTGTATTTGCGCGATCACTTAGATAAGTTAGTCATTTTGGATGAAGTGCATCGACTCCCGAATTTGTTTCCTGTTTTGCGCGGTTTAATTGATGAGTCAAGGCGGCGTGGGCGGCGCAATAACCTCTATCTATTGCTGGGTTCTGCCAGTTTAGATTTACTCAAACAATCGGGTGAAACGCTAGCGGGGCGTATTTCTTATTTTGAAATGAGCGGGCTGAATCTCCATGAAGTTGGAGAGGCGCGGCGCGACGAGTTGTGGTTGCGCGGCGGTTTCCCAGAAAGTTTGCTCGCGGACAACGAGACCAATAGCCTTCTTTGGCGGCAGGACTTTATCCGCACTTACCTAGAGCGGGATATTTCTCAATTTGGACCGCGCATATCGCCCCAAGTGCTGCGCAGGTTATGGGCTATGTTGGCGCATCAACAAGGCGGTTTGATCAATGTGGCGCAGTTGGGGCGTAATTTAGATGTGGATGCTAAAACAGCGGGCAGCTATGTCAACTTATTAACAGACCTGCTACTGCTGCGCAAGCTCAGTCCGTGGCACGCCAATGTGGGCAAGCGATTAGTCAAAAGTCCGAAAATTTATCTGCGTGATAGCGGTTTGGTGCATGCCCTACTGGGACTGTCTAACAAAGATCAATTGATCTCGCATCCCATTGTTGGGGCAAGCTGGGAGGGTTATTGCATCGAAAATATTTTGTCAAACATCGCGCCACAAGTGCAGGCTAACTTTTATCGCAGTAGCAATGGAGCCGAGATTGATTTGTTGCTCACGTGGCCTAACGGGGAAGTCTGGGCGATTGAAATCAAACGTAGTCTTGCACCCAAGTTAGAGAAGGGCTTTCACAGCGCCTGCGCGGACATTAACCCCGCGCGCAAATTGCTGGTGTACGCGGGTCACGAGACCTATCCCTTGGGTGATGGCGTACAGGCCATGTCGCTTGCGACACTCATGGCGCTGGTCAGTCATGGTGCCTAGCCGCATCCCCCGGTGACGGCGCATGCTTAACCTGCCCATTCACCACTAAACTTACGCCGTCTGTACCATTTGTTACATTTTCAGAGAAGAAAGACCGCCATGAGCCAAACCAACCCCCTCATCATCGACTGCCACGGCCACTACACCACCGCGCCCAAAGCGCTAGAGACATGGCGCAATGCGCAAATTGCCGCGCTCAAAGACGGCACGACTTCGCCGCTGGCAAGTAGCCTCAAAATCTCGGACGACGAGATCATCGAGACGATTGAGTCCAACCAACTCAAGCTGATGAAGGAGCGCGGCTCAGACCTCACCATCTTCTCGCCGCGTGCCTCGTTCATGGCGCATCACATTGGCGACTTGCAGACCAGCAGCACATTGGCCACGCGGATCGGCATTTCCTTCGACAAGCGGCCGCCCTGCGGGTTCCGCTGGCTGCGGCGCACGTGCTTGTAAACGCGGTTCACCCCTTCGACCACCACCTATGCTACCTATGTCCCTGCCACCACCTCGACCATAGCGATCACGCCGACCTTCTCTGGCGGCTCTGCTACTGTCTCCTTCACCAACGCGGACGGTGTCATGACTGGTGTCCCTACCTCCG
>CAZAIW010000026.1:0-8059 GCA_964485285.1 uncultured Burkholderiaceae bacterium
CAAGCCACAGCCTTCGATGAACCACGATAAATCCTCATCACTACCCAGCGTGGCCGAGGTAAATATCCAGCTGCGCTGCGAGACCGTTGCCGTTGCCGTTGCCGTTGCCGTTGCCGGGGCTGTGGTCGCGCTCGTCTCCATCCCCTTATCCGAATGGGCGTTTGCCTCTAACTCTGGAAACCACTGCGCACGAACAACCGATGCAATATCAAGCGGTGACTCATTCAATTTGAGCTGTGCGCCCACCTCTAACCAGCGCACCATATCGACCGATGCCTTGTGTCTAAAGGCATCCACCAATGCAGACAGCTCGTGGGCTCGCTCGGACAGGCGGGCAAACTCGGGGTTCATCTCGGCCACCACCTCAAGCGCTTGCTCCGCCTGCCCCAGCGCCTCAGTCAGGCCGTTTAAACCACGCTCCCATGCATGCTGATCCACGCTATCGGGGGCGACTCCCGTCCAACCAAGGCGTACCGAATAGTTTTGCTTGCCCACCGCCAAACGCAAGTCTTTGGTGGCGTACTCCAGCGCCTGCACCACGGTTGTCCAATCAACCAGACCGCGTGCGTGCTGTAGCCCCGCCGCCAGCAAGTCCCGTGCAAAGTCAAGCAATTGAGGCGAGCTCACCTGCTTGGCCAAAAACCCCACACCAATCTCGTTGATTTGATGCGCTTCATCAAAAATGACCACCTCGGCAGAAGGCAAAATTTGCGCAACGCCTGACTCACGCACCGCCATATCGGCAAAAAATAAATGGTGATTGACCACCACAATATCAGCCGACAAAGCCTCTTTTCTGGCCAAACTCACGTGGCATTCTTTGGCTTTGGGACACTCGGCACCCAAGCAGTTATCGCGTGTCGAACTCACCAGCGGTAGCGCGGGCGAGCGCTCATCAAGCGCCGAGACCTCGGACAAATCGCCCGTCGATGTTGTCTTTGACCAACGGCTCACCAGCGCAAGCGCCTTAGCCACTGTGCGGTCTGAGGCAGCGCTGCCCTGCAAGGCAGACTCCATGCGGCTTAGGCACAAGTAGCTTGATCGACCTTTGAGTAGCGCGGTGCGCACCGGGATGCCCAGCGCCGCCGTCACCGCAGGCAAGTCGCGTGAAAAAAGTTGATCCTGCAAATTTTTGGTTGCGGTGGACACCACCACGCGAGCGCCGCTAAGCACCGCCGGCACAAGGTAAGCAAACGTCTTGCCCACACCCGTGCCCGCCTCCACCACCACGCTGGAGCGCAGCGCAATCGCATCAGCCACCGCTGTTGCCATGGCTTGCTGGCCTTCGCGCATTTGATACGGCTGACCCGACAGCTGTGCCACTTGCGCCAGCGCACCACCTTGCGCAAAGGCCTGCGCCGTTAACTTAGCCAGATCAGTCATGCAGGAATGCCTTGGTTGGCCAGCGCATCCGCGCGTTCGTTCCCCGGGTTGCCTGCGTGACCTTTCACCCATTGCCAATGGATGCGGTGCCCTCGGTTGGCGACCACATCGTCTAGTCGTTGCCACAAATCGACGTTCTTGACAGGCTGCTTCGATGCCGTTTTCCAACCTCTCGCCTTCCAGCCCACGAGCCACTCGGTAACGCCTTGCAACACATACTTGCTATCCAAATAAATCGTCACATCGCAAGGACGTGTCAAGGCCGATAGCCCCTCAATCACGGCCATCATCTCCATGCGGTTATTGGTGGTCTCGCGCTCGCCCCCACACAGCTCGCGCTCGGAGAGTCCCTTGTCTGTTGTGGCTTGCAGCAGCGCTCCCCAACCACCAGGGCCTGGATTGCCTTTGCACGCACCATCGGTGTAAATAACGATCTTCAAGTCCTAGCTTTCACGCAGGTACCGTCGCCGCGAAACACCAAAAATTTGGCAAGTGCTCATTTCTCCTCTAACCGCCCTGAAACACGATGAGGATGCGCCCCAGAAACTTCTGCATACGGTGCAGGTTTTATGCTTTTCCAGTGCATGCCAAATTTTTTTGCGACCTCTTGCGTCAAACGCTTTGCCTCTAGCGTAATGGCATGACTGCTATCACCTGTTTTGGCAACAATATCGGCGCGAATGTGATGGATGTCTGCGACGATGGGGTCTGTCCACATGATTAGTTCTCCAGTAGTTCTAGCGGGGTACAAAGTCTGGGGCATTGATAGCCTAACTTGGCACAGGTATTTTCTATTAGTTTCATCGTTTGCGCGTTGGCAATGCTACATTTGAAGCTCGATGTTCATTTATATGATGCATCGAGACAGATTTTCCTCTTCCAATAACAAACAAAGGAGACAAACATGACCATTCGTTTTACTTTACAAACCATAAAACACTGCTTTGCCATTTCACTAGGAACTGCCTTTATTACTACCGCCGCGTGGGCCGACCCTTATCTGGTTGGGCGCGGCATGTCTGACATTACTGGCGAAGCAGCCGAAATCGGCATGATGGGCTACGCTTCTGAGAAACAAACCACGGGCGGCATTCATTTGCGCCAAAGGGCGCGCGCTTTTATTGTGGTCGATCAAGCCAATGGCAAACGCACGGTATTCGTCAACACCGATCTGGGCTTTATCGCACAAAGCGTGCAGCAAGCGGTTATCCGCCAATTGAAGGCCAAATACGGTAGTCTGTATGATGCTCCGAATGTGATTTTGTCCGCCACCCATACCCACAGCGGCCCTGGCGGCTTTTCGCACTATGCTTTGTACAATGTCACCACGTATGGGTTCAACAAAAAAACCTTTGATGCCATAGTCAGTGGCATTGTGCTGGCCATCGACAAGGCTCACCGCGACTTAAAACCCGGCAGCATACAAATCGGCCAAGGTCAATTGGCCGATGCCAGCAAAAACCGCTCGCTACCCGCTTACATGAAAAACCCGCAGGCCGAGCGCGAGCGCTGGGGCAGCAGTATTGATCAAGATATGACGGTGCTGCGCTTCAAACAGGGAAGCAACGACGTGGGGGCGATCAGTTGGTTTGCCACCCATGGCACCTCGATGACCAATTCCAATCACTTGATCAGTGGTGACAATAAAGGTTATGCCCAATGGCGTTGGGAGCATGAGATTAAAGGCGTGCGCTACGCTGCCGACAGCGATTTCGTAGCCGCTTTTGCCCAATCCAACGCGGGCGATATGACACCCAACCTGAATCTGGATGGCACCGGCCCCACCGCCAACGAGTTTGACAACACCCGCATCATTGGCGAGCGCCAATTACAAAAAGCGCTCAGCATCTACAACGGCACGCTGGAAACCCTGAGCGGCCCGGTCGATTTTCGCCATCGTTTTGTCGATTTTTCCCGCTTTACGGTCAGCAGCAAATTCACTGGCGGCGCGGCGCAAACCACCTGCCCTGCAGCGCTGGGCAGTTCGTTTGCCGCAGGCTCCACCGAAGACGGCCCCGGCCCAGCCATTTTTACCGAGGGCGATGTGCAGGGCAACCCCTTCCTGCAGGCCATGGGTGGTGTACTCACGCCCGCCCCCCAATGGGTGCGCGACTGCCATTTGCCCAAGCCGGTGCTGGTGGCACCGGGCACCCAGCAACCCTTTCCGTGGACACCCGAAGTCTTGCCAGTGTCAATTGTGCGTATTGGCCAGTTGACTATTGTGGCCGCGCCAGCGGAATTCACCATCATGTCTTGGCGGCGCGTGCGTGACACCGTAAAGGCAGCTTTAGGTGACAGCGCAAAATATGTGGTGCTGGCGGGTTATGCCAACGCCTATTCCGGTTACGTGACCACCCCGGAAGAATACGATTCGCAGCAATACGAAGGCGGTTCCACCCACTTTGGCCGCTGGACGCTACCCGCCTATCAGCAAAACTACCATGAACTGGCCACGGCCCTGAAACAGGGTGCGGGCGCGCCTGCCAGCGCGGTGCCACGCGACCTAGCCAATAATCAAATGTCATACCAAACCGGGGTGGTGTTGGATAACACGCCCATCGGTAAGAGCTTTGGCCAAGTCGATTTACAACCCAATGCCAACTATCTGCGCGGACAACGGGTGAATGTGGCATTTTGGACTGGACACCCAAAAAATAATCTACGCCAAAATGGCACGTTTTTGGAAGTGCAGCGCTGGGATGGCGCAAGTTGGGTGACCGTGGCGCGCGATGGTGACTGGAACGCCATTTACCGCTGGCAGCGCATCGATTCATTCTGGGGCACCTCCAAGGCCGCCATTTCATGGGATATTCCAGTCGATGCAGCCTTGGGCCAATATCGTATCCGCCATTACGGCAACTATAAAAACGGTTCGACTGGCGCGATTGGTGATGTGACGGGAACCAGTAATACCTTCCAAGTGAACTAGCCCCCTGACAAACACGCTAACCCCATATGGCATGCGGGTTAGCCCGGTGTTACATGTCTTTGCTGCCTTTGCAATTTCGTGACTCTGGCTTTTGTGAGAGCGCGCTCTTTATCAGTCGCCATCGCAGCTAGAACGGCAGCCGCATCTTGTGTCTGCATTAAATAGTTCTGCACAAACTCAAACAATCGCTCCAGCGCAAACTGGTGCGTCTTGCCAGTGGTGCGATACAGCCAATCCGCAAACGCCATAAAGTTGGTAAAGGGGGTATCCCTCAGTAACAGCGGCAACGTCGTCGTGAAGCGTCCTGAGTTGGCCACCACATCCCAGTACCGGGCAAAGCGACTGATGCGCTGCATGTCCATAAAGCTGATGTCTTGGCTGGCGACGATTTCGTAAGGCGCATCTGGACTAAACGTTAAGCGATACGGCTCGGTGTGCCGAATGATGGGAGTGCCACGCAAGCGCTTCAAAATGCCGAGTTGAATTTCGTGCGGCCCCAGTTGCACCAAGCGATCAAAACCTGCGCCAAAACTTTGCAGCGTCTCGCCGGGCAAACCCGCAATTAAATCGACGTGCATATGCGCTTTGCTGTGCATGTGCAACCAGCGCAAATTGTCAGCCGCCTTGCTGTTGTTTTGTTTGCGGCTGACCAGCGCTTGCACATCGGGGTTAAATGTTTGAATGCCTATTTCAAACTGCAAAGCACCCGCAGGAAACTGGGCGATGGTCGCTTTCAAACTGTCGGGTAAGTGATCGGGCACCAGCTCGAAGTGCGCATAAATAGGATCATCTTCTCGGTATCGGTCTAAAAAGAATTGCAGTATCTGCAGGCTGACCTTGACGTTTAAATTGAACGTGCGATCCACAAACTTGAACTGCCGCGCACCGCGCTGATAGAGTCCCTCCATCTCGGCGAGAAACGACTCCGTTGCAAACGGCCATGCGGTTTTGTCGAGGCTGGACAAACAAAATTCGCACTTGAACGGGCAACCACGGCTGGCCTCGACATACAGCGTGCGATGCGCGATGTCGGCATCGGTGTACTCGCGGTACGGCATCGTCAGCTCATCCAGCGGCGGCTGCTCGCCCGCATGAACCTTCATCAACGGACGCGGGCCCTGCAACACGCCTTGACACAGTTTGCGAAACGTCACCTCGCCCCAGCCCGTGATGACGTAATCCGCCAATTGGCAAATGCGCTGCTCGTCAATCTCAAAGCTGACCTCGGGGCCGCCCAGCACGATGATGACATCGGGAGCGACGCGCCTTAGCAGCGCCACTATTTTGCTTGTCTCCTCCACGTTCCAGATGTACACGCCAAAGCCAATGATGCGAGGCTGATGCGCCAAGAGCTTTTCGACGACCTCATTGGTGAGCTGTCCGATGATGAACTCGTCAATCACCGCATCTTGGCGCAGCTCACCCAAATTGGCACGCAAGCAGCGCAAACCCATACTGGCGTGGGTGTAGCGAGCGTTCAGAGTGGTTAAAACGATGCGGGACATGAGCTAAGCTAACACGCCGCCCAGCACATTGATCGTTATCGCAATAATGCCGACGTTAAAAAAGAAAGCCATCACGCTGTGCAAAAGTGCCAAGCGCCGCATACGTCCATCAGTAATTTGCACATCCGCTGTTTGACAAGCCATGCTCAGGATCAACGAGAAATACATGAAGTCCCAATAAGTGGGTTCGGGTGTGCCGGGAAACAACAACCCACCGTCGTTCACGTGACGGTTCAAAGCATATTGATGGGCGTACTCTTGCGCGAAATTGGTCGCCAGCATCAACCAAGCCAGCACAATCGACAGGCCCGAAAAGAGCACGCTGTACGCAGCCTGCGCCTTACCGGCCCGCAGCTCGTCGTGCAAGGCCAAAAGCACCATGCCAATGGCGATCACGGACAACACGACAACCGTCCATTTGCCATAGAGTTGCCGCTCGGCGCGTTGGCGCATATGCACTGTCGTGCCTTTGGACATCAACTGCGCCATGCTGATTAAGAAAAAGATAGCGCCGACATCAAACGCGAGCAGCACCGCTTGCGCGGCTCGCACATAAGGAACCAGTACGGCGTAGCAACCCGCAGCGAGCGCCAGCGCGATCAACAAGCGTGGCCTAGCGATCAAGGAGCGAACATAGAGCACGGGGTGGCGACTCATTACCGAGCGCTCCAGCGCTGCATCGCCACATCGTCACTGCTACGAGCATCGACCCAGCGCGAGAGTTGCGGCGCGTTTGGCGTTTGCTCCTTCTTCCAAAAAGGCGCTTCAGTTTTTAAGTAATCCATTAAAAACTCGCAGGCCAAAAAGGCCTCGTGCCGATGCTGCGAGGTGACCGCCACAAGCACAATTTGATCCAGCGGTTTGAGCTTGCCAATGCGGTGGATGATCCGCGCTGCATACAGATCAAACCGCGCAAAAGCCTGATCGATCATGGCTTCCAGCGATTTTTCCGTCATGCCCGGGTAGTGCTCCAACTCCAACTCGGACACCGCATCGCCCTCGTTGACATCACGCACCGTTCCGACAAAACTGCACACCGCGCCCACACGTTTGTCACCCGCGCGTAACTCGGCCAGCTCGGTGCTCACGTCAAAGTCTTGCGTTTGAATAGAGGCGCGGGGCATCATCGTGGCAGCTCCCACTTAGCCGCCCGTGACGGGTGGGAAAAAAGCGACCTCGCAGCCATCGGTCAGCACCGCCGCCTCATCGCACATGACCAAATTAAGCGCGGTACGAACCGACTTTCCCAGTGCCAGCGCCTGCGCATACGCACCGCCTTTGTCAATCAGCGTCCTACGCAAAGCACCAACCGTAAAGGCTTGCAGCTCGGTCGGCGGTAGTTCAAGCTGTTCAAAAGCGATCCCTATCGATTCACGGATCGAGGCAAAGTATTTAACCGTCACCCTCATCGCAGCAACTCCGCCAAAGACAAATACGATACCTTATCACCACGCTTGATGACCTGTCCTGCAGGGTTGTCCACCAAGCCGTCTGCCCACACCACAGAGGTGAGCACGCCCGAGCTTTGATTGGGAAATGCATCCAGTCCACCCGCGCTGTTACGGCGGACGCGCAAAAACTCTCGCCGCCGCTCAGGCTTCATACCAGCGGCAGGCCAATCAAAATCAGCACGCAGCAAGGTAGGCTGCAAAGCCACATCCGACATGCCTTGCAGCCGTTTTAACAAGGGACGAACCAGCAGTAAAAACGTCACGAAGCTAGAGACAGGGTTGCCAGGAAGGCCCGCGAAGTAGGTTAATAAATGGGGAACTGACCCTGAATTTTCGGAACGGAAATGAGGGTCTGTCCCCCATTTATTATTTTGAATCCGCCCAAACGCAAACGGCTTACCCGGCTTCATGGCAATTTGCCACAAGTTCAACTCACCCAGCTGCTGCACGGCGGGTTTGATGTGGTCTTCTTCGCCCACCGACACACCGCCGCTAGTCAAAATTAAGTCATGACCCGCCGCCGCATTGGCTAAGGCCTGCACGGTTGCGGCTCTGTCGTCGGGCACGATGCCAAGATCGGTCACGTCGCAGCCCATGCGCACCAAGAGCGCTTTTAAGAAGAATCGGTTGGAGTTGTAAATGCTACCAGCGGGCATATCGGCTGGAGCGATCTCTCCGGGCATGACCAGCTCGTCGCCCGTCGAGAACAAAGCCACGCGCGGCTTGGCGACCACGGGCAAGCTCGCCATGCCCATACTGGCGGCTAATCCAAGCTCCGCTGGACCCATGCA
>CAZAIW010000026.1:8069-16644 GCA_964485285.1 uncultured Burkholderiaceae bacterium
CCCATGCATGTCCCGCAAGCCAATACGGATGAGGCTTTTCGGACATCCTCGCCTGCACGCCTTATCCACTGAGCCTTAGCGGGCACCACGTTAATACGAATGCCGCCTTCGCACTCATTCACCACCTCGCAGTCCTCTTGCATGACCACCGCGTCGGCACCTTGCGGAATGGGGGCTCCGGTAAAAATGCGTGCCGCGCTCAAAGCCGCGAGCGGCTTGGCATGACGCAGGTCGGCGCCTGCGGCGATGCGCTGCGTGACTTGCAGCACCGCGCCAGCTTCGGGAATATCAACCGTGCGCACGGCGTAGCCATCCATGCTGGAGTTATCAAATGCCGGAACGTCCAGCGGCGAGATCACCTCTTGTGCCAGCACGCGGCCATCGGCCTCCAACGTGGCAACCCACTCGGTTCTGCCAAGCGGCTGTATGCCCGCTAGCAGCTGGGCAAGCGCGTCGTCTAAAGCGAGAAGCGGTGGTGTTTTCATATCAAGGTACGCGCGTAATAGCACAAGGGATAAAGCTAGAGAAGTCGTGCTCGTTGACAACCATGGTTTTTATATTGAATTTTTGAAAATGCTGATCCAACCTAGCCCTCAATCGCTCGGCAAGACGTTTGTATTCACGAGAGTCCCAAGTCAGCAACAATAAAACCGTCAGACCTTCAGCGCAACTCCACTCAAGGTAGGGTTCAAAATTGGTACTCGCTACACGCCGAGCTAATGCAATGCCTACGGCTGTTGAACGAAATTTTTCAAAAATTTCCTCTACTATCCAAGGCTTCTTACGTTGCGCCTTGACAATCTCGCTCCATCCCTGCTGTGCAATCCAGTCCGATGTTTTTTCAACTTCACTCGGAGCATCACCAGACAATCGAAACTGATTTTGAATTTCAAAGTTGATGCAGTCTTTGACCTCAATCCACCAATGCTGTTGACCGTTTGAAAGTAAGAAATCTAGCGCTGGGCGATGTCCAAAATTTCTTCTATGCCATTCCGACTCGTCATATTTGATGACATGAAGTGCAGGAGAAAAATCAAACTCCAGTTTGTTCTCAATAAACTTAGCCATGCGTCACCGCCTGCTTGGGACGAAGCAAATCAAGCTCACGGTCGTATTGTTCAAGTTCCTCATTAAGAGAAACTAAATTAGTGAGTCCAGATAGCGAATCAGCTTGTTCGCAACTCACCATTCCATCAGCGCGATTGAGACCAAAAAACTTTTGCTTAATTGGGTCAGCGCGAGATAACAGGTCAAGCTCTTTAAGTAAAAAGAAACTATGCGTGGCAATAAAAACTTGCACACCTTCTTTGCATAGGTTATGAATAACCTTGGCTATTACTCGAATCAAGCGAGGATTCAAATTAGCCTCAGGCTCATCCCAAAAAATATAACTCTGCGCTTGAACTGTCCCATTTGCCACCAACTGCGCCAACATAGCAAGTTTGCGGTGTCCCTCTGAAAGCAAAGGCATTTCAACATTGTTTAAATAAAATCGTCCGTTGTTGTCATTAAGCTTAATTCTGCTGCCAAGTGCTTCCTCTATCGGATTGAGCAAGACCCATGCCTTATCGCTACGCGGCCCCCTCAGTTGTGGTCGACCCAAAAGCGAACATGTATCGCGCCATGTCTCTTCAAATTGAAGCAAGTGCGCGTCATAAATAGCAACAAAATTGGGGTAGATTGACATCAACTCTCTTGTAGGTAAGTACAACGGATTTTGCTCATCCCACTTGGTAGGGAGCACATCCACCTGCACCTCTGATTTTGAATTCGATGCAAAACTAATAGCCGTATTGAGAGTCTCATCCTTAAAATCAAGTATCACCTCGCATCGTGATCTTCCTTGCACTCGACTAGGTAATCTCCCTAGCGAATCAGGACGAAAAACGCCCATCAATTTATCAGCATAGGCTTTTTGCAAATAAGCCTTGGTTGGACTCGCGACATTGGGTTTTTTACCCGCTTCAGCACTCGTCATGAGTAATGAATATGCCAACTTTATAAGGTGTGACTTACCCGTACTGTTTTCACCTACAAAAACATTTAGGCCTTTAGAAAATTTGTACTTTCCATCTGGTAACAGAGTGAAATTACTAACCGTCATATTCTTTAGCATGATCGAATCTCCTAATTCTTAGACTCAATTAACTTACGTCGCAAGCCTTGGCGATATAAGCCTTCACCTGCGCCACATCGGCTGGCAGATGGACAACGCGCTTGGGCAGCGCCTCGATGCTTTCAAACTGCGCGGGACGTGTCGGCTCTAAGCCGAGCGCTTGCACAATGGTGGCGGCAAATTTGATGGGCAGCGCGGTCTCTAAAACAATCATGGCAACGCCGGGCTGTGGATGCTGAGCCAAAAATTCACGCGCTACTTTCACGCCGTCAGCGGTGTGCGTATCAATCATCACGCCATCTTGCTGGTAGATGGCTTGAATGGTCGCCAATCGATCCGCGTGGGTGCTGCGCCCCGATGCAAAGCCGTACTGCGCCTTGGCTGCGGCGATGCGATCACTTAAATCGAACTGACCTGTCCGCCCCAGCTGCTCGCCAAATAGCGCCTTGGTTGTGGCACCATCACGCCCCAGCATATCGAACACAAAGCGCTCAAAATTGCTGGCCTTGCTAATGTCCATGGACGGGCTAGAGGTCTCGTGCGTATCTTGGGTGCCACGCACGCGGTACACGCCTGTTTTGAAGAACTCGTCCAGCACGTCGTTTTCGTTAGTGGCCACAACCAAGGTTTGAATCGGCAAGCCCATCATCCGCGCCACATGGCCTGCACACACGTTGCCAAAATTACCGCTTGGCACGGTGAAGCTCACCTTTTGGCTGTTCTCGTGGGTCGCTTGGAAATAGCCAGCAAAGTTATACACCACCTGCGCCAAGAGCCGTGCCCAGGTGCTGGTGGTGACCGTACCACGGGTGTACTTGGCTGTAATTGCGGCATGGCTGCTCACGGCTTTGACCAAATCTTGACAATCGTCAAACACGCCTTCAATGGCGATGTTGTGAATGTTCTCGTCCATCAGACTAAACATTTGCGCTTGCTGAAAGGGACTCATGCGCCCGGCTGGGCTGGTCATAAACACACGCACCCCGCGCTTGCCGCGCATGGCGTACTCCGCCGCCGAGCCCGTGTCGCCACTGGTCGCGCCAAAGATGTTGAGTGTCTCGCCGCGCCTTGCCAGCTCGTACTCAAACAAATTGCCAAGTAGCTGCATCGCCATGTCTTTAAAGGCCAGCGTGGGGCCGTTGGAGAGCGCCTCCAAATAAAACCCTGCGCCCAAGGGCTTGAGCGGAACAATGGCGGGTGTGCCATACACCTGCTCGGTATAGGTTTTGCGACACAGTGCCAGTAAATCAGCGCTGGGGATGTCGTCAATGTAGAGCGACAAAATGGCATGCGCCAAATCGGCATAACCTTGCTCGCGCCATATCCGGCGCAGGCCAGCCAGATCGCTACTGCTCATTTGCGGATAACGCTCGGGCAAATACAAACCGCCATCGGGAGCCAAGCCCTCGAGCAAAATTTCACAAAATTGTTTGCGATCAGGGTGACCGCGTGTTGATAGATATTTCATGTTTATTTCATTTGATCAATTTATCCGACAACCAACTGGATGAAGAGATAAAAAAGGTTCCCACAAGCCCCATCGCAATATTTCCTGAAAAGTAATCGATTTCATTGGAAAAATTGCGTATGAAGTAATAAAAATTTCTGCTCAACATTTCACTCATGGGGTCAATTTGAATAAGCGCAAATTTAAAGACGCTTTGCATCAAGCCCATCAATGATGAACCAACAAAATAAAGTCCTATGGCAATTGCAATCAACCTAAATACAGTGCGTTGTTGCATCAGAGAAAAATCCGACTGAATGAACTCTTGACTCTGAACACGCTTGGGGCTCCAAAACAAAAATACCAATGCAAGGAAAAAAGTAGGGAAGCTAGCAAGGATTGCAGCTAGCGCGATTTGGATAGCTGGAGCTGAACCATCGCGAAATGAATAAATAAAAGAGAAGCTGTTCGTGAGAGCCGCTGAGACAGCCGCAAACAACAGAATCAAGCCTGCCAATCGAACTAAGAATTGACTCATGAGATTTCCAATCAGTGCAAAACGCTTAACAACACATCCGTCAACGCTTGCGGATGGCTCACCATAGGGTCATGCCCCGTGGCCAGCTCGACCACACGCCATGATGGATCGGCTCGCACCCGCTCGCGCGAGGTGGCAATGGTTGCCAGTGCTGGCGCTGTGCAGTCAATAAACATGCGCGGCCTTGTGGCCAGCCGCGCCTCATCAAACGACTGCCCATCTAAGTACACGCCCAGTGGCTGCGGTGTTTGGCGGCGGTTGACCCATGCAGCGTCTTCGCCCGCAAGGCCAAACACCGATGCGTCTGGCGGCAAGAAGGCATCCACGCCGTGCTGCAAGCCATACGCCTTGGCGGCAGCCACGCGCGCGGCAATCACTTCGGGGGTGTGGGTGCTTGACCAGCTCTCGCCGCTTTTGGGAACCACAGCATCGAGGTACACCAGATGATGCAGCGCCACCTTGCCCGCATCCAAGAGCGCATCGGCCACACCCGTGATCACACGCCCGCCATAGCTGTGCCCGACCAGCACGATGCTTTGCAGCTCTTCGGCTTCAATGAAGCCCAGCACATCGCGCACGTGGGTGGTGAGGTTGATGCTGTTTGATAGCAAATGCGCCCGCTCGCCCACGCCCGTTAGCGTGACCGCGTGCGCCGCATAACCCGCGCCGCGCAACAGCGGTAGCACCCGCGCCCAGCACCATGCGCCGTGCCACGCACCGTGAACGAGGACGAAGGTAGGACGTGGCGTAGGGGAGGATGACATTGGCTTGATTTTATTTTCTTTCGCCAGCGATCACTGCCAAATGTGCCTGCGCCACATGGACAATGTTGCTGAATTGCTCATAGTTTGGATTGAACGCCATCAAGCGTTGCCCCAGCACTAACTCTTGGGTAAACCACTGCTTGGCAAGCAAAAGGTCTTTCGCCTGCAAGGCCGTATCACCCAAACACTCATACGCGACCGCAAGATCACGCAGCGCCTCGGGCGCTTGCCCAGTGAGCTGCACCAGTTGCTCCCTGATCGCGAGACTTTTTTCATAGCTCGCCCTTGCCGCGTCTAAGTCGCCCAAGGCACGGCGGCTATCGCCGACCTTCTCTAGCGAGATCGACAGGTCACGCAGCGCTTCGGGCGCTTGCCCGGTGAGTTGCACCAGTTGCTCCCTGATCGCGAGGCTTTTTTCATAGCTCGCTCTTGCCGCGTCTAAGTCGCCCAAGGCACTGCGGATATTGCCAACCTTGTTCAGCGATACCGACAGGTCACGCAGCGCTTCGGGCGATTGCCCGGTGAGCTGCACCAATTGCTCGCTGATCGCAAGGCTTTTTTCATAGCTCGCCCTTGCCGCGTCTAAGTCCCTCAAGGCACTGCTGCTATCGCCAAACTTGCTCAGCGATATAGACAGGTCACGCAGCGCTTCGGGCGATTGCTCGGTGAGCTGTACCAGTTGCTCGCTGATCGCGAGGCTCTTTTCATAGCTCACCCTTGCCGCGTCTAAGTCGCCCAAGGCACTGCGGATATTGCCAACCTTGTTCAGCGATACCGACAGGTCACGCAGCGCTTCGGGCGATTGCTCGGTGAGCTGCACCAGTTGCTCGCTGATCGCGAGGCTTTTTTCATAGCTCGCCCTTGCCGCGTCTAAGTCGCCCAAGGCACGGCGGATATCACCAACCTTGTCGAGCGAGATCGACAGGTCACGCAGCGCTTCGGGCGATTGCCCGGTGAGCTGCACCAGTTGCTCGCTGATCGCGAGGCTTTTTTCATAGCTCACCCTTGCCGCGTCTAAGTCGCCCAAGGCACGGCGGATATTGCCAACCTTGTTCAGCGATACCGACAGGTCACGTAGCGCTTCGGGCGATTGCCCATTGAGCTGTACCAGTTGCTCGCTGATCGCGAGGCTCTTTTCATAACTCGCCCTTGCCGCGCCTAAGTCGCCCAAGGCACCACGGATATCGCCGCGCATTTGTTCAAGCCAAGCATGTGCCGCGCTGACGGTGGATGTCGGATGGGTTGCCGCTAAGTTTTGCGCGACTTGCTCGGCAACACGCTGCGCTTGACCGAGCTGGCGTTGCCGAATCAAGTATTCAATGGCTGCCAACCCCAACTCGCTGCTGGCCTGCACCTGACCTTGACTGCTTTGCTGCTTTGCCCATGCCTGCTGCCACTGCTTTGCGTAGTCAACCGATGACACCGTAGGCGCAGCGCCGCGATGCGCTGGCTCTGCGGATGCGCTGGCTGCGTCGCTGTGCCCAACACCCGGCGCAGTCTGCGGTGCTTGGTAAACGCTGTGACGAATAGACCATAAATCGGGCGCTAAGGTCGCGCAGTGCAGCTGCTGCGCATCAGGCAAACAGATAAAAACCGCCCGTTGGTTAGCCACCAGCTGGCTCCTGCGCTCGTTGAGCCGAGCCAGCAACGGCTCCCACTGACCCTGCGCGGCATCGAGCCAAATGGCAAATCTTTCCTCTCCACGATCGGCGAGCAATAAAGTCTTTAATGCCGCCTCAGCGTCAGCGTCCGTGTCGCAGCCCAATGTTTTGAGGCGTTTGGCTTGTGCGCGCAAAAATTGATCGAGTTCGGCTTTGAGCCACTGGAAAAATAAGGTGTTTTGTCCAAACAAATAGATGAGTAAAAAACCCTTGTTGCGCCTGAGTTGCAAGCGCACATCACGCAAAACTTGATACTCTGCCGCGCTACGTAAATGCTTCACGTCTTTGCTTTTTCAAGTATCCAGTCACGCAGCAAAGGGTGAACAGCGTACCAAGTGGTGCCGTTCAGGTAAGCAAAAACATGTTTGCTATTTAAGTAGCGATGCAGCAATTGGCTATTGGCTCCGCCCTCACCCTCGGCTAACTCTTCTTCGTGGCTGGCCTCCAATTTCGCCATCCAGCGGATGTGCTCAATCGGTATGGCGCGTGGCGGCGTAATTTGTGAAATGGCTTGTGCGATGGCCGCGTCGTCAACAGGCAGCGTCTGGGTATCGGCTAATGAGACGTGGTAGAGCGCACGGAAGAAATCACGCAAATCGCCACCGCTGGCGCGAATCAGGGTTCGCAATTGCGCCGGGGTCAGTATCTGATCCCACTTTGGAAACCGTGCCGCTAACAACTGGGTAAGTGCGGCGACACCGTTCGGGTCTAGCGCATCACTGCGCGTTTGGAACACATGGACAGAGGGCATGTTGACCACCACGCCCGCGCCATACAGCGCAGCAATTTGCGGGTTTTGCTCCAGCACAAAAGGCGAGATCGAATAAACCACGTGAACGGATGGAATTTTGAGTGCTTGGCTGTTGCCGATGAAGAGTTGCTGCATGCTGGCGTACACGCCTTCAAACTTATCGCCCCAGCCGCGCACCTGCTCCATGGAGTCCACCAACAAAACACATTTTTGCCCGTCTGCACAAAGGTCTTGTTTTAATTGCGCTGCAAAGTTATGTACTTGCGATACGAAATTTGAACCTTGTTTTTGTACCGCTTGGTGCAGTTGGGCACGAAAACTCTCATCGGTTTCTAGTGCCAATTGCAAAGCGATTTTGCCTCCAGGTACGCTGGCATCTAGCTTCGCATCTTTCGGAATAATGTTGGTGGTACGTAAAAAGTCAAAAAGCCTTTCTAGGTAATTCATGCTTGTCTTATTGTTGGCCTGTGCAGCGACCGACCAAGCCGCGAGAAGGCCAACTAAAAAGCTAGACAGTCGAACCTCTTCGCTCACATTGAGCCAAGACTTCGCGTCAATGTAATAAACCTGAGGGGCATCGGTTTGTTGTTGCAAAACGTGCTGCAACCGAAACAGCTCGGTGGTCTTGCCGCTGCCAATTTGCCCCGTAAATAAATGAACGCTTTGCCCCTCGATACGCCCAATCGCTTTGCGCAGGCGCTCAACCGGGTCATCGGAGCCATGCAAATTGCGGATGTAGTAACTGCTATCCGTTGGGTCATTGAAATTCAGCGGCACATCACGCGCAGCGGCTTTGGTCAGCGCAGCCTGCAATGCCTCAATGTCGTTAGGTGTCATCACATTCTCCATGAACAAGTGCAATATCGTGTCGGCATCTGCAGCGCCGCTTAAGCCAACTCTTCTTTGCGGATTTTGACCACTGAACCCAGCACGCTTGGCAAGCCTTCAATCGCTCGCAACGCCTGTGTCATCTTGGCTTGCTGGCAGTCGTGGGTCAGGATGACCAGATCGGTTTGGCTCTCGCCATCGCGGGCTTCGTGCTGGATCATCGCGTCGATGCTGATGCCTTGGTCAGCCAACAAGCCCGTGACCTTGGCGAGCACGCCCGCTTCGTCTTGCACACGCATGCGCAGATAGAAGCTGGTAACGACTTGTTCAATGCCTAAAACGGGCACATTTTCAACACTGGCCATCTGGAAAGCCAAGACAGGCGTGGCCTGCGAGGCACTACCGGCCAGACGGGCAATGTCGATAAGGTCTGCGACAACGGCACTTGCGGTAGGTTCTGATCCTGCACC
>CAZAIW010000027.1:0-5286 GCA_964485285.1 uncultured Burkholderiaceae bacterium
AGCCCTGTGCGCCGGTCACCGAGCGCATCCCGCCCGACCAGTGGGTTACGCCGCTATCACGCTTGAGCGCCTTCATCACAAAGTGCCCAAGCGACCCCGCCATGCATGCCACAAAGGACAACGCCAGTGCCTGTGCAGGATATTGAAAAGGCGTAATACCCGCTAACACGCCGCCCAGAAAACTCGCAACGCTCACACCAATGCACCACGACAACCAGTTAAAGCTGGCGCTGACGTTCGGTGCAACCGCACGCACGCGATCCCGTTGCATCAGCCAGCGCCAGCTCAAGTGCTGCACCATCATGCAGATTTGAACGACCAGCACCAAATGAAACAGCAAAAACATGTTTTTGCCTTCAAAGCTGTGCTCGGGCTGCACCGGGAAATCAAGTAACAAAAGCGCCGGTACGTGACTTAACCCAAACACACAAACCATGATGCCCCACTGCATTTTGGCGTTACGCTCCAAAAATGCCTCGGGGTCGTTGGAGAGCGCACTCACGACCGGAATGGCCAGAAACACATAAACCGGAATAAAGACGGTAAATAAGTTGAAGCTCTCAAGTACCACCAAGCCATACTGGACGGGCAGCACAACAAAAAACGCTAACAGCAAACTGCGATGATCGGCGCGTTTGGTCGGCGAGAGTGTCATAAATTCGCGTAGCGCAAAAAAGGACAGCAGGCCAAACAAAACGGTGGCCACTTGAGCACCCATCGACCACCCTAGCCAAAAAATAATCACGATCAACCATGAAGTCTTGAGCAATCCCTCAAAGGGATGGTGCTGAACCGCATCGATGGACGACGCTCGTCCATGGCGGAACCACTGCGTGACCCGAAATGTGCGCACGACGCTGATGATGGTTGCCAGCATCAATAGACCAAACACAAAAACAAAGAGAAGACCCACTTGCTGATGCGGCGTTAAATTTTTAATAAAGTAATTCATGTCAACCTTGGACTACACCCTTGGACTACACATCACGCAAAGCAATGACCGCATCCCGCGCTCGCGCCAAAAACACTTTGCGATCTTCCCCCTCTTGCAATTGGATGGGAGCCCCAAAGGTCACCGAGCAAAGTATGGGTACGGGGATGACCTCGCCTTTGGGCATCACGCGCTGGACGTTGTTAATCCATGCTGGAATCAGTCTGACGCTAGGAAATTTTTCTGCCAAGTTATAAAGACCCGCTTTAAAAACCCCGGGTTCGGACTCAAAGCCCCGCGTGCCTTCGGGGAAGATGATGACGGAGTCACCTGCGTCAAGCGCCTCGATCAAAGGTGCGAGTGGGTCATCGTCTCCGGTACGTGCGCGATCAACATAGACCACGTTAAAGACCGCTTGGGTGATCCACTGCTTGAACTTCGATTTTGTCCAATAGTCTTTTGCCGCTATCGCTCGCGTGCTATGACGCAGCTCAGCCGGCATGGCCGCCCACATTAAAACCAGATCGACATGGCTTTGATGGTTGGCAAAATAAATGCGCTGTTCGGCTTTGGGCGGGCAGCCATACCAACGTGCCTGTGCGCCCGTGAGCAAACGCACCAATCCCAATAAAAACCAACTCATCAGTTGTGCAGAAAAAGACACGCTATCCGACCTTTCTAGAAATGTTTAGACTTTTTCTAAAACAACCGCAATGCCTTGCCCCACACCAATACACATGGTGCAAAGGGCGTAACGTCCGCCTAGGGTGTGCAGGCGATTCACCGCCGTTGTCGCAAGTCTTGCCCCTGATGCTCCTAAAGGATGCCCCAGTGCGATGGCTCCGCCCCAAGCGTTAACGCGCGGGTCTGCGTCTTGCAAGCCAAGCAAGCGCAGTACGGCCAAGCCTTGCGCAGCAAAGGCTTCGTTGAGTTCAATCACATCCATTTGAGCCAGTGTCAAACCTGTCAGCGCGAGCACCCGCTCCACCGCAGGCGCAGGGCCAATCCCCATGATGCGCGGTGGCACGCCCGCCACGGCCATCCCCACCACCCGCGCACGCGGGGTGAGTTGATGCGCCTTCAGTGCCTCTTCGTTGGCTAGCAACAATGCGCAAGCGCCATCGTTCACACCACTGGCATTACCCGCCGTGACGGTGCCGCCCTCGCGCACCACGGGTTTGAGCTTGGCCAGCGACTCGATGGTGGTGGCGCGTGGATGCTCATCTTGACTGACGACCACCGCATCCCCCTTCTTCTGCGGGATGGAGACCGGGGTTATCTCGCGGGCTAAGTGCCCAGCAGTCTGAGCCGCCACCGCATGGAGCTGACTGCGCAAGGCCATTTGGTCTTGATCTTCGCGGTTAATGTTGTAGTCATCCGCGACGTTTTCAGCGGTTTCGGGCATGGAGTCCACGCCGTACTTGGCCTTCATCAATCGGTTAACAAAGCGCCAACCAATCGTGGTGTCGTATACGGTGTTGGTGCGGCTGAAAGCCGACTCGGCCTTGGGCATAACAAAGGGCGCTCGGCTCATGCTCTCTACGCCGCCCGCCATCACCAGCGACAACTCACCCGCCTTGATAGCACGCGCCGCCGTACCCAGCGCATCGAGCCCTGAGCCGCATAAGCGATTGATCGTCGCGCCAGCAACCGTATGCGGCAAGCCCGCCAGCAAAGACGACATATGCGCCACATTGCGGTTGTCCTCGCCCGCTTGGTTAACGCAGCCGTAGATCACATCACCCAAAGCCGACCAATCCACCTGTGGGTGACGCGCCATTAAAGCGGCTATGGGAATCGCGCCCAAGTCATCGGTACGCACCGAACTTAAGGCACCGCCATAACGACCAAAGGGGGTACGAATCGCATCAACAATATAGGCTTGTTTCATAGGGAGGGGCTTTCTGCGCGTCAATGGTTAAGATGAAGACTATGAGTTTAACGACACACATCATCGTCATGGGCGTATCGGGCTGTGGCAAGACAACACTGGGACAAGAGCTGGCTCAAACGCTGGGTTGGCCTTTCTTTGATGCCGACGATTTTCACCCTCCAGAAAACGTTGCCAAGATGAGGGCTGGCATCCCCCTACTTGACGCAGACCGCATCCCATGGCTCTTGCGGCTCAGTGCTCTCTTGCAGGCCAATACCCATGCGGTTCTTGCGTGTTCGGCATTGAAAAAATCATACCGAAATGTGCTCACAACAGGGCTTGCGAACGTCCGTTTTGTGCATCCGCATGGCGCATTTGATGTGATCGCTGCACGCATAGAAGCACGCGCCCAAAAAACCGGACACTACATGCCCGCCAGTCTTTTGCAAAGCCAGTTTGATGCGCTTGAGCCTTGCGCTGACGCGATCATGGTCGATATAGAGATGACACGAGACGAGCGCACGGCATTTGTGCTTGCGCAGCTCAAAGCTAGCCCAGCATCCACAGCAATGCGCTCAAGGTAAAAAATGAGGCCATCGTTCCCACCAACACGGCGGCGGCGCTCACCTCACCCTGCCCGTAGCGCTGCGCCATCGTTGGGTAAATGCCCATCATGGGCATCGCCGCCGTCAAAATCACGGCCTTTTTTAAATCGGGGGCTAACGCAGCCGCGTGCGTGGCCGCGCCCAAGTAAGGCAGCGCTGCCAAGACCAGCGCAACGGCCAAGGGATGAAGCAGCAATTTACCCAGTACCAAGGGTGTCACCTGCTGCCCCAGTCCACGCAAAGTCAGTCCCACTAAAGAGCCACCCATGACCAATAGCGATAAAGCGCCACTGGTGGCTGCCAACATCGTGATCGTTTGCGTCAGCGGTAAGGGAAGTTTGATCTCCCAAGCCGACACCAAGAGCGCCGCGAGCAGTGCAACGATGATCGGATTCTTCGCAAGACGCATCAATGTTTGCGCCAACGCTTGCCAAGGGCGAGTAGCACCATGCTCATACTCGGCCAAAGTCAATAAAAGTGGAATGATCAATAAGTTTTCGATCAGCATATTCAGCGCGAGTGCCACACCCGCAACAGCTGGCATGAGCAAATGCAAAATCGGAAACCCAACAAAACCACTGTTGGCACAGGACATCCCCATGGCATACATGGCACTGCTCTTGCCATCTAACCGCTTCATGCGCCGCGCATAAAAATAACCCAAGCACAATGCCACAAGCGATCCGACCGCATACGCCCACAGGTACGCAACATGAAAAATGTCGCCCCACCGACGCTGTGATAGCGCATTAAAAATTAAGCAAGGCAGGGCAAGGTTAAGAATGAATCGCCCAAACACTTGCATATCTGATTTGACAAAAACGCCTTTTTTGGTCAGCACGTAGCCGATCAACATCATCAGATAAATCGGGCCAGTGATCGCAGCAATATCAAGCATGGTGGCAACGTCTAACCAGCGCCAACGGCTTGCACACCTGAGCGAACTGCCAGCAAACGAACCGCACGCAAGCGAGCCACAGTCCGTTACGACTGACTCGTGTCAGCCACATGACCACCCAAAAACAGGCGCTCGATATGAGGATCGGCAAGCAACTCGTCCGCTCGCTTGTGCAGTACGCAGCGCCCTGACTCCAGCGCCACCGCATCGTCAGAAATTTTCAGTGCGCTCTTGACGTTTTGCTCCACCATCAGCACCGTCGTCCCCTGCTCCACCAATTGGCGCAGCAGTTTGAATACGTCTTGCACCACCATGGGCGACAGCCCAATTGACGGTTCGTCAATCAACAACACCTTGGGGCGCAAGAGCAGCGCTCGCGCAATCTCTAGCTGTTTTTGTTCACCCCCCGACAGAGCGCTGGCTTGACTATTGATGCGCTCAACCACACGCGGAAACAGCTTGAGCACCTCGGGGATGCGCTCTTTGGTCACCTTGGTTCCCAGCGTAATACCGCCAAGCTCTAGGTTTTGATAGACGGTTAGTTGCCCAAACAAGTTGCGCCCTTGCGGCACAAAGGCGATACCTTTGGCCAAGAGCGATTTTTGTGTTGCCCCAGAAATATCTTCGCCATCCAAAAGAATACGACCTTGACGTGGCTTCAAAATGCCAAACAGCGTTTTGAGCACCGTGGATTTGCCCGCTCCATTAGGGCCAATGAGCAGCGTAATGGCCTGGCGTTTAATTTTCAGATTCAGATTATTCAGGATCATGAAATCCTTGTAACCCGCCACTACGTCATCAAATTCAATGCAAATGTTGTTGTCAGTTGTCATGGTTTCAAACTCCAACTTATGCGCCAAGATAAGCGTCAAGCACGGCCTTATTGCCGCGAATCTCAGCCGGTGTACCAACAGCTAACACCTTGCCCTCAACCATCACCATGATGCGATGGCATAAATCCATCACAAAGTCCATGTTG
>CAZAIW010000027.1:5296-16588 GCA_964485285.1 uncultured Burkholderiaceae bacterium
GTTCAATCACCACAAAGGAGCGCTTGATGCCGCTGGATTGACCTTGTTGATTCAGTTCTTTGAGCAAACTGGAGATGCCACCCACCAAGGATGGATTAACGCCCGCGCACGGCTCATCGAGTAGCACCAAGGCGGGCTCGGACATAAAAGCCATCGCAATGTCCACTAGTTTTTGCTGACCATAAGACAAGGTTCCTGCCATTAAATGCGCCACGTGCTCAATGCGGAACTGCTTAATCATGGCATCGGCACGCGCACCAAGCCCAGAATCCGAGGGCGCAAACATGCGTGAGAGCATGCTTCCTTTGTGCTCTTGCGCAGCCACCAACAAGTTATCGCGCACACTCATCTTGCCAAAGACTTGCAGCGTTTGAAACGTTCGGCCCACACCGCGCCGATTCAGCTCCAAGGGCCCCAGCTGGGTGACATCCAAACCATTGAGTTCAATCTTGCCGCTATCGGGCGTAATTTGACCCAGCATGGAATTGAAAAGTGTGGTCTTACCCGACCCGTTGGGGCCAATCACACCAAAAATTTCCCCGGGCTGGACTTCAAAGCTGACACCGCCCACGGCTTGAATCGCACCATACGCTTTTTTAAGGTCGGTGACTTTTAAGAGTGCTGTGCTCATACGCTCACCTTTGCATTTTTGGCCGCTAAAGCACGCGCCGCTGACGCTGCTTTCGAGTCGCGCTTGGCTTTGAGTCGATCTGGAATGCTAAGTAAACCATCGGGTAACCACACCATCATGAGCACCACAACAATACCGAAAATGGGCAAGTACCAATTCGCAAGGCTGGGCACCACATCACGTATCCATTCAGGAACCACCATGCCAACAAGCGCTCCAACCAAAGGCCCGAAAAAGTAACCCGCTCCGCCAACCACCACCATCAGGTACATCATGATGGAAGCACCCACGGCAAAGGGAGCTGGCTCAATGAAGTCAACCAGCGAGGCAAACAAAACGCCGGCAATACCTGCATAAACCGCGCCAATGGCAAAAGACAGCAGCGTGTAGCCACGGGTGTTGATGCCTAGACTTTCTGCCCGAATCGGGTTATCACGCAGGGCTTGAAAGGCCTTGCCCCAAGGCGAGCGCAAAAGCCCAAACAATAAGCCCGTCGTCACCACGGTCACGGCAAGAACAAAATAGTAGTAAGGCAAAGCGTCCTTCAACGAGTAGCCAAACACATCGGGACGAGGAATGCCATTCAGGCCAAAAGAGCCGCCCGTGAGCCACTCTTCATTCTTCATCACCAACCACACCGCCGTGTTGAACCCCAACGTCGCAAACGCAAGGTAAATGGTTTGCACCCGCAGAGCTGGAAATCCCAAAATCAAACCAATCACGAAACACAAACTGATCGCCGCCGGCAGTCCCACCCACCAGCTCAAACCAGCCTTCATCAAGATGGCCACGGTATAGGCTCCGATACCAAAAAACGCGGCATGACCCAGCGACTTTTGACCGGCGTAACCGACGGTTAAATTAAGCCCCATGGTGGCGATCACATAAATCAGCCACGTGGTAAACATATACACGCCGTAATTCTTTAAAAAGGGGGGCAGCACGAGCAGCGTCACGCCCAGCGTAAGACCCAGCAGCCATTGCTTTGTGGATAAGGACTTCATACTTTGCGCTCCTCACGCTTACCTAAGAGGCCTTGTGGTCTAAACAAAATCACCACCATAAACACCACCAGTGCCACCGCATCCTTGTACGCTGGCGAGATATAAGCGGCCGCCAAGTTTTCACTCACGCCCACAATCAAACCGCCCAAAAGCGCACCACGCGAGTTGTTAAAGCCGCCAATAATGGCTGCAAAAAATGCCTTCGTGCCTAGCGAGTCACCCATATCGAACTTCGCAAGGTACACGGGTGTCACGAGTAATGCCGCAACACACGCCAGCACCGCATTGATCGCAAACGTATAAAAAATCATCTTGGGAACATTGATGCCCAAAACCGATGCGCTCTCGGTGTTTTGTGCAACTGCCTGCATGGCTCTACCCGTAACGGTCTTGGCTAAAAAAGCCTGCGTTGCAAACACGACCAGCAATGCGCAGACCAGCGTTCCAACGTCGCCTGTGGAGACCGTCACACCAGCGACTTGAAATAAGTTATCCGCAAACAAACTCGGAAACGGATGGGCTTCTGCGCTATAGCCGGCGCGCATCGCATTTTTGATGGCGATGGACAGCCCGATGGATGCCACCACAATCTGCATCATCCCGTACTTGAAGAGGGGGTCAACAATGGCACGCTTAAAAGCCCAGCCCAGCACCACGGTTGACAGTATCGCCGTGAGCACAAACGCCAAAGGCAAGGGCGCTCCGTAGGACAAAAACGCCAGCATCATAAAAGCAGGGAGCATGACAAACTCACCCTGCGCAAAATTGATCGTGCCGGCGGCCTGCCACAGCAGCGTAAAACCCAGCGCCGCCAATGCATAAATGGAGCCGGTAGCAAAACCGCTAAAGACAAGTTGAAGGAAATCGGTCATGACAAATACCTTGGCAGTGCTCTTTCCTACCCTGCTGGATAGGAAAGAGCGATTCATGTGACTTTATTTTTTAGCAGGTGCTTTTTGACCCACTTTAACGTTCACGTTATCAGGGTTCAAAGGAGGAAGAATGCTCACCACCACTTGCTTGCCGCCTTTGACTTCTACCATGAATGACTCACGATCAAGGTCACCGTTATTGTCAAAGCCAACATTCATGAGCACACCAGGGTGCTTAGCCGCATCGATCTTGATGCCATGCATGGCTTGCGCCACCGCTTTGCGATCAAACTTGCCGACCTTCTCGACCGCCGCCTTCAAAATATACGCCGCTGTATAGCCTTTGATGCCATTGTGATCGGTGTCATGACCAAAAGCACGTGCGTACTTCACCTTGTAGTTGAGCAGCGCAGGAATAGGTGCATCCGCCGTCAAGCCGACGTGCCCGACGGCGCCATTGGCTGCATCGCCCGCCAAATCGATCACTTTTTGTCCCGTCAGCGTGGTCTCGCCAATGATGGGTTTGGTCCAACCTTGCTTGCGCATTTCCTTCAACGCACGCGCTGACTCGTCTTCGTTCACATACATGAACATGGCATCCGCATTCGATTGTTTGGCTTTAATGACGGGAGCAGAAAAATCGACTTGTCCGCTATCGGTTGAGATTTCGCCCACGATTTTGGTATCGGTTCCAGCAAGAGCTTTTTTCATCATCTCGAGGCCGCCCTTGCCAAAGTCGTTATTCACATACATGATCACCAAGTTTTTAATTTTGGCTTGTTTATTGATATAGGCCGCCGCCTTGGGCATAGCCGTTGCCTGCGTGAAGCTGGTACGGAAAATGTAAGGGTTGCCCTGCATCGTGATGTTGGCAGCCTCGCCGCCTGTGAAGTTAGGAATCTCGGCTTTTTGCGACTCTTTCATGGACACATTGATAGAGCCAGAGAACACGGGGCCAAAAATCGCAAAGACTTCTTGATCAACCGCTTTTTTAGTCAACGCCAGCGCAACCCCAGGTTGACTGGTTGTGTCGTTGGTGGTGATGTCCAACTGCTTACCCAAAATACCGCCTGCGGCGTTAATTTCTTTAACCGCCATTTGCAGACCGTTGTTGAATTGCGTACCAGAGGTCGCGCCAGCACCTGACAGCTCAACAATAGCGGCAATCTTGACTTTTTCTTGTGCCCAAGCGGACGATAAGGACGCTACCGCTAAGGCAGCCGTGGCAACTAGCTTAAAAGCAAAACGTTTTTGCATAACTACTCCATGAATGAAAATAAAAAAGATGATTTCACCTACCAAAGCGACTAGCTAACTCACTCTGATGTGTGTGCCTAGAATTATCGAATCACACCTCACTTGCAGCGATCACTTTTTCATAATCAGAACGATAATCGCCCAAATTAGAACGATCATCGAACGAAAAAGGGGTAAGCACCTATGAACCCAAAAGACCGGATAGAGGGCTTGGTACGCGGCTTGAAAGTACTTGAAATTTTTGGCGAAAGCACGCCCAGACTGTCAGCGCAGCAAACCGCTGATCGCACAGGACTGACTCGCACAGCGGCTCGTCGACAGTTACTCACACTGGAACACCTCGGCTATCTCGCCACCGACGGCAAACTCTTTTGGCTCACCCCGCGCGTGCTCACTTTGGCGCAAGCGTATGTGGACTCTTCGCGCTTGGCCCGGATTGTCCACCCCTATTTGCAGCGCTTAGCGCATGGCTTGCAAGAAACCGTTTACTTGTCTGTTTTCGATCACGATTCGGTCATTTACCTAGCTAGGCAAGGCGTTGCACGTGCAAAAAATGTGGGCTACGGCATTGGGGAACGAGTGGCTGCTGCTCTGACCGCAGCAGGGCTGATGCTGCTGTCCTACCTATCGGAAGAGGAACAAGCGGCGTATCTGGAGCGCTACGACATTCGCAACTTCACGTCCAAAACCATCTCTGACAAAACGATACTGGCCAACCTCATCCGAGAACCCCGCGGCCAAGGTTATGCGATTTCGGAGAGTCAAGTCGATATTGACTTTCGCGGCATTGCCGTCCCTTTGCTTGACCATAAAGGGATACCGCACGGCGCGTTAAGCGTCACGGTCTCTTTGGTGCATGAAAGCCGTGAAGATGCCCTCAAACGCCTATTGCCCATGCTGCGTGACACGTCAGTTAGTTTGCGTAACTTGATCTAGCAGCTGCATAGAATCATCGCCATGCCTGCACCCTCCAAACACCCACACGATCCTGTCCGCACGAACGATCCGGCGCGTACCATGCGCGACATCATGATGGTTGCAACAAGGGAATTTGCCGAAAAAGGATTAAGCGGCGCACGTATTGACGAAATTGCCGCGCTCACGCAAACCAGTAAGCGCATGATTTATTACTATTACGGTAGCAAAGAAGGTCTGTACTTGGCCGTTTTAGAAGATGCCTACAGCCGCGCACGTAGCGCAGAAAGTGGTTTGCACCTTGATGATGTTGCGCCCTTGCAAGCGCTTAAAAATTTGGTGAGTTTCGCAATCGACTAAAAGCTGGCGCACCCGGACTTTGTTCGCATTGTGATGACGGAAAACATCCACAGCGCACACTACCTCAAACGATCAAAAACGGCTGTGCATATGAACACGCCAGCCATCGACCTGCTCAAGGGCATCTATGACCGAGGTGTGCGCAGCGGTGACTTTCGCGCGGGACTTGATCCCTTTGACTTGCACATGATGATTAGCGCTCTGAGCCTGTACATCGTCTCCAACCGCTCAACCATAGGCGTGATTTTTAACCGCGACATGATGGATAAAAAGGAAACCGATCGCATCCGTAAGAACTGCATGGAGATGATCGTGCGGTTTGTACAAAAGTAGCAACGCCTTAAAGCAACAACTCAATACTCCAGCTTAGCGACAGCTCGCAAATTTTCAGCCGTTGTGGTGGGCAGGTCAAAAAACTCGAGGTAAGCTGGAATCTGTTCATACAGCATATCGGTTCCCACTTGCACCTTGCAGCCCCGGTCTTTGGCGGCTTGCAAAAAGGCGGTCATCTCCGTTTTCATGACCACCTCGCCAACAAACGTCGTTGGGGCAATGCGATCAACATCCATCGGCAGTGGGTCGCCTCGCTCCATGCCCATGGGTGTGGCGTTGACAACCAGATCAAAGCCTGCGGGGTCATTTGACCCTGTCGTCACCACCAAGGCTGGATAGTGCTCAAGTAGGCGCGCGGCAAGTCCTTCGCGCGATGCGGCGTTCACATCAAACAACGCCATGCGGGCAACGCCTGCTTTTGCGAGCGAGGCCGCAATCGCACAGCCCACACCACCACTGCCCACCACCAAGCACGACTGACCCTGCAAACGCACCCCTTTGCGCAACACCCCACGCACAAAGCCCTCGCCATCAAACAGATCACCCACCAAGCGCCCGTCCACTCGCTTGACGGCATTGCATGCCCCTGCCACTCGCACCGTAGCGCTGACCTCATCGAGCAGCGCCACCGTGGTCACTTTATGCGGCATCGTAATGAGGGCACCGGCTATGTTTTCCATCTTAAACAGTGTCGGTAAAAACTTTGCGTAGTCCTCTGCCTTAACACCCATCGGCACCACAACCGCATCAACACCGGCCTGCTCAAAATACGGGTTGTAAATCATGGGTGCTTTAAAGCTGTGCGTTGGGTAACCGATATGCGGCACTATTTTTGTGCTGCCCTTAATGATGGGAAATGCCATCGACTGATCCTTTCAAAATACCAAATTCAATGCCCTTGATGCAGGCAAGCAAAGTTTCGTTCACCGGTGTTGGCACGCCAAGGCGTTTGCCCTCGCGCACCACCGCACCATTGATGTAGTCAATTTCCGTCACAGAATTTTTTTCTAAACTTTGCAGCATGGAGGCCTTAAATTCAAACGGCAGGCCTCTGCCAGCCGTTTCCCAAGCGTCTTTGGGATGAATCGTGGTCAGCGTAATACCCTTGGTACGTGCAACCGCCATGGCTTCATGCACGGCCGCACAAGCCGTTGCTTCTAACTCGGGGACTTGGTACATCAGCCCATACACCAAGCGCGTCAAGCCGGTGATGGCACCCGTAGCGACGTTGACTAAAATTTTGTCCCACATCGCCCCCATGATGTTGTCGCTCACCGTCGTGCGCAAACCCGCCTCAGAAAAAACTTGCCGAATCACTTGTGCACGCGGTGTGATACGGCCATCCAACTCGCCAATGATGGTGTCTTTACCCTTTATGCCCAGCGTCACAACACCGGGAGCCGTCATCAAACCGCCCACATAGGTTTTGCCAGCAAGCACTCGTTCCTTGCCGACGATGGCGCTGATGATGTCCTCGTGCCCCAATCCGTTTTGCAGCGACATCACCCGTGTTTGCTCGCTCACCCACGGCAGGCCAGATCGCACCACCGCCTCGGTATCTTTGGACTTGACCAGCACGATCAAAAGATCAAACGGGTGACTTTGAACCGGCTGGGCGCTCACGCTTGGCAAGGCTGTCAGACGAACGACACGGGACGAGCCTGCTGCGCCGCCCTCTTGTAAGATCAAACCGCGTTGATTCACGCTTTGACAAAAATCTGCGTTGTGATTCACCAAAACAACGTCATTGCCGTGCTCAGCCAGCACACCGCCCATGGCCGAGCCCAAAGAGCCGGCACCCAAGATCGCTATCTTCATCTTGCGCCTAGAGAGGGTTTAGACTTTTTCGAGTCCCGAGACCGCCGCACGTAGCGCTAGCAAATAGCTCTCCACACCGAATCCGGCAATTTGACCTTTTGCTATTTCCGCAATCACCGAGTGATGACGAAACGACTCGCGTGCATGAATGTTGCTCATGTGAACTTCGTAGATGGAGCATTTCAAAATGGCCAATGCGTCGCGGATGCCGTAGCTGTAATGCGTCCAAGCACCTGCGTTCACCAACACAGCTTTTGTGCCATCGCTGTGCGCGGCATGAATGCGCTCGGCCATAGCACCTTCAAAATTGGTTTGGAAACACTCCACCTGCACGCCCAGCTCACGTCCTAACGCTTTGACTTGCTCATCGATTTGCGCCAGCGTGATGGTGCCGTACTGCGCCGGATCGCGCTTGCCAAACATGTTGAGGTTGATGCCATTGAGCACCAAAATTTTTGCATTTTTTTCCATCATTTCCCTTTTCGTCACAAAATGAACTATACAGTACATCATTATCCAACCAACATCCTCTACCTCTTAGCATGATCGCATCATGAACCTATCCAAGCTTCCCACTCGCATCGCGGTGGCCGGTGCCGGCTACATCGGGCAAGCCCATATGGCCGCTGCCGCAGCCAGCGACACCGTCTCGCTGTGCGCTGTTGTTGACCCCGCCCCAAGCGCGAGAGCCATCACCGAAAAATACAAAGTGCCGCACTACGCTTCACTGACCGATTTGCTGGAAAACGACAGGCCCGGTGGCATTGTGCTGGCAACGCCCAACTCGTTGCACCTTGCTCACGCCAAAGTCTGCATGGACGCGGGCATTGCTATCTTGCTTGAAAAACCCATCACCGCAACCATGGAAGAAGCCCACCTGCTACTGACACACCAAGCTGCCGCCCAAAGCGTGATCTTGATCGGTCACCACCGGGCGCACAGCCCCATCATGGCAAAGGCGCGCGAAGTGGTGCAGTCGGGTCAACTGGGCAAATTAGTAGCCGTCATGGGCAGCGCACTTTTTTTCAAACCGGATCATTACTTTGACGAAGCCCCTTGGCGCAAAGAATCGGGAGCCGGGCCGATCTTGCTCAACCTGATTCACGACATCCATAATCTACGCTTACTGTGCGGCGAGATCACTGCGGTACAAGCCTTTACCAGCCACGCGACGCGCGACTTTGCAGTAGAAGATACGGTTGCCATCAACTTGCGCTTTGCAAGCGGCGCACTGGGCACATTTGTTTTGTCCGACACAGCCGCTAGCGCCAACAGTTGGGAACAAACCAGCCAAGAAAACAAAGCCTATCCCAGCTACGACGATGAAGACTGCTACGTGATCAGCGGCACGCAAGGCACACTGTCCATTCCCACCATGCGCATCAAGTCGTATGCCAAAGAGGAAGATCGATCATGGTGGAAGCCACTCCAATGTCATACGGTTCAACTCACACGCAGTGACCCCATTACTCATCAAATGGAACACTTTGGCGCGGTGGTGCGCGGCGAAGTACCGCCCTTGGTGAGCGCCTTTGATGGCATGCAAAATTTACGTATCACGCAGGCGATCAAGCAATCGGCGCAAACGGGGCAAGTCATTCAAACGGGATAATCCGCGCATATGTTTAATCCCTCGCCATCCGATGTCCGCCGTTTTTTTTGTGCCGTTTACGCCAAGTGGCTGACCAAAAGCACGATGGACGGACTAGAAACCATTGCCGCTCTGTGGATTGCCGAACACCCCGAATACCACGCCGATTTCTCCGATGCACAAGCGGCTATTCTGCGCAACTACGCGCTGGATGAAGGGCGCAGCAATCCTTTCCTCCATCTCTCGATGCACGTATCCATCAGTGAGCAGTGCTCCATCGATCAACCACGCGGTATTCAAGCCGCTGTTGAGACGCTCACCGCCAAATTGGATTCACTCCATGATGCGCATCACCAAGTCATGGAGGCGCTGGGTGAGATGATGTGGGAGTCGCAGCGCTTTGGCAAACCGCCCGACGGCCAAGCGTATATTGAGCGCATCAAAAAAGCCGCACGGGGTTAACCGCACGGCTTTTAATAGTGGGGGTAGTCTGAAGCAGATTTGCCGTAACAGGCACCCTCAAAAACCAGTCCAACCAGCCTGGTATTCGGCGAACTCAAGCTTTGCGCCAATTGCTTCTGCATACTCTGCAACCAACCTTCCTTTGCCTCCTACCGAGGGACTTCCAAGCATTTGAATTTGATTGCCAGCGACTGGCAAAAAATCTGCATGCAATGGGCAGTCATCAACAACTAAAAGTGTGTTTTTGTTCATGCAAGTCTGCAAAGCCGCCAATTCTTTGAGGTGATGTATAGCTGACGGCTGCCAATAAGTCATATCCAAATCAAATGAATCGAGATAAACCAATGAAATGCATTGCCCATTCTTTTGAAATTTTTGAGCTAACTCATGCAAGTAATGAACGCTATCATCTTGCTTGACGCTCACCCTGTGACTCACCAGCTTTAAGCATTCAGAGACAGATGTGGGATTGATGTCCACGGTGTAGCAGACAGAATGCTCGTCTCTTGCAGTGATATATTTATCAAACAAAACCGTGCTCTGACCATCACCAGCCCAATTGCCCGCCAATCGAGCACATCCTGTCTCAACAATGGATATGGAGCCCTCTAACTGATCGAGATATTCAAACATCTTGCGAAAAGTTCGCTCCCTGTGAGCCAGCCGGGGAGCTGCTTCGCTGTTAAAGAAATTCCAAAAAAAGTTGGTAGTAGTCACAAAATAATTCCCACGCAATGTTAGTAAGGACGATGACTTAACTGGCACATCAAAAAAAAGCCGCATCAACTTGAATGCGGCTTGATTCGTTGAGCGACTGGGCGCTGCTTATTGGCTTGCGTGATGCATCTTGGACTGCGGCACGGTTTTGAGCTCGCCCTCTAAGCTGCTGATGTAGGCTGCAAGCTCTTTCATCTCGGCCAGCGACAGGTTCTTGGCAACACCCGCCATCACGGCATTGCTGCGTCCCACCTTGCTATTGCCTTCTGTTTTGTAGGCTTTCAAAGCGGCATACAAGTAGTCTTTGTGTTGACCTGCCAGCTTAGGCTGCGACGCATCTAAAGGCTTAGAGAAATTAGCTCCGTGGCAAGAAGCACAAGCATTTTTAGTCAACAAGGCGGCTACTTTTTCACTCGGCTCTTTCGAGGGCTTGTCACCAAGCGCCGCAGCTCCCTGCACTTTGCCGTGCTGGCTATAAAACGCGGCTACGTCAGCAATATCAGCATCCGATAACGAGGCGGCAATGCCCTTCATGGTGGGATGCTTGCGCTCGCCTTCGCGATACCCTTTGAGCGCAGCAGCGAGGTAGCCCGCACTTTGACCTGAGATCATGGGAACCTTGTAGACTTCGGGGAAGCTAGCTTGATAACCGTGAATGCCATGACAGCCAATGCACATGGCGACCTTTTTCTCTCCCGCCTTCACATCTCCCGCAGGATCAGCGGCCAGAGCGCTTTGCGCAAAAAATGTCACCAACAACGATAAACCTAGGGCGGTAAAAATTTTATTCATGGGAAAATACGAAGTTCAAAAAATAGCCTCAGATTATAAAGCCCACTATGTCAACACCCTCTCATACGCCCACAAAGTTCACCGGCACCGACACTTATGTCACCACGCAAGACTTGATGCTCGCGGTTAACGCCGCCATTGTCCTCAAGCGCCCCCTGCTCGTGAAGGGCGAGCCCGGAACGGGCAAAACCATGCTGGCGGAAGAGGTTGCCAGCGCCCTGAAGATGCCGCTCTTGCAGTGGCACATCAAATCGACGACCAAAGCCCAGCAAGGTCTTTATGAATACGACGCGGTGAGCCGCCTGCGCGATAGCCAACTGGCCGACATTGATGGTGGCGAGCGCGTGCGCGACATCAACAACTACATCATCAAGGGCGTTTTGTGGCAGGCCTTCACGTCCGATGAGCCTGTCGCCTTGCTGATCGACGAAATCGACAAAGCCGATATTGAATTCCCGAACGACTTGCTGCGCGAACTTGATCGCATGGAGTTTTATTGCTACGAGACGCGGCAACTGATCAAAGCAAAAAATCGTCCGC
>CAZAIW010000028.1:0-16386 GCA_964485285.1 uncultured Burkholderiaceae bacterium
GGGGCAACCTCACCGGGCAAGCCGAAACCGCCACCACGGATGCAAGCGGCAGCGCTGGGGCGAATGCGGTGAGGGACATTTCACGACCAATTAATCGTATTGGATATGCGTACGATACTAATAATTTAGCAATTGCGACAGTCAACATAACAGAAACGATGAATCCTGCGAATTTCTGGGTATCGGAGGTCACAGAAAAATACACAATTGCTTACAATTCTCTTGGGGAGATATTGTCAGTGATTGCCAAAAGTAATAAAGCAAAAACAAGAACCTTATCTGTCGATAAACATGGAAATTATGTACAAATTCAAGCACCTGATTTATCGGTTGTAACAATGCAATTTGATTCACGTAATTCGTTAATTAAATTCCAAGGGAAAGGTGAAAATTTTAATTTAGAGAGAAATTTAACAGGTGCAATTGTTTCGATTAAAAACTTGAATAAATCGACAGGAAAATTTTTTCTCTCAAGCAATAAAATAATGAAAAAAGAAGGCTCGTTATCGGGTGTCCTCGGTTTACCAGATGGTGACGGACTTCCGGGAGATTTTTCGTTGCCGTCAAATTATAACCCAATGAATCCATCTTTTTGGTTTGGATGGCCCAGTGCTTTGGGTGATATTGCTAGTAAATCAGCTGCATCAATAAATGGGGCAGTCGGAGTAAATATACTTCCAACTAATAAGTGTGAGGCGAAATGTTGGGCTGAAGCAAGAGTTCTGTGTGGTGCTGAAGGGTTGGCAATTGGCTCCCTGACGAAGAGTCCTGTAGTACCGATAGCTTCTCTAATTTGTGGAATAGAATTAACTAAACAATGCTATAAGGTTGCGCAATGCTCTCCTTGCTCAAATTAAATTATGAATGCCCATCATGTCATTTAGAAGATCAAGTGAATATTGGTAAATTTAAATGGAAATGCGGTGTATGTCGAACCAAGGTGCGATTGCAATCTACTCGACTCTTTTGGCGTTCAAATTTGTTGATGCTGGTATTCATGCTCATTGTACCATCTGAGACGAGTTTCGTAGCATTAGGCTATACCTTAGCTTTGTTAACAATTTTTATTATTATAATTTATCGTCTCCGAAAAGGAGAAAAGGTGATTTTGGACACAGAATAATGCGCGAGGAAAAATAAAAGCCTTTTTCTCCATGGAGCAATAAAAAATTTAATGAATGCAAATGCAAAGTCTCGGTAATTAGTGGCAGGAAAAAAAGACTCTATGCTAGGCTAACTATGATTGAATTTAAATCCAGTGTCATGTTGAAGGCCGATATGCTAGAGGTCATTTCAAAATTAACTACTACTCTTTCGAGCGTAAAAGATGGATGCAGTGATGAAAACTATAAAATTTTGCATCGTGCAATTGGAGAATTAGTAGGTGACATTCAGATGAAAATACTCGAGCCTATTTATAAATACTATCCGGAATTAGATGATCTAGCAGATTAGCTAGAATAGTTTTTTTATTTAATGTGGAGAGATTGTCGTGTTCAATATGAGTTCTGATAACCAAACTCCTATGCATGATTTCCCCTCAGCGCAACAAAAATTGATTGATGACTGGCTGTGGTGTGCCAAATATAAAGGAACACGCAAGATGGATTTTGAGCCATCTGATGATGTTTTTTTTGATCTTTATATGCTGTGCAATGATAATCCGATGGTGGCTTGGGATACGTTAAAAATGATATGGATAAAAATTAAAAATTCGAATCAGTCGATTAAGGAATTTTATTTTTTAGGGCCAATGTGGAATTTAATTTTTCTTGATCACGGGGATGTCATAGAAAAAATTTTAGATTATGCAAAAGAAGATAAGCAATTTTTAATTGGTTTATTTGAGTCAATGAGTCCCAGTTGCTTAATTTATGAACCACTATCTAAGTTGATGTAAGAGACTCAAGCTGGTACAAAAAATGTTGTTAAAGAATGAATAACGACGTCATAGCAAGCGACAGTCTAGTTGCAGTTAATAAGGCAACTGGGGAGAAGGTTCAGGTGGAGATTAAGATATTTCGACCTGAAAAATTAGAAAATCTTCCCGGTGGATTAACTCAAGCGATATGTGCCTATGAAATATCTGGACTTTATCCACGCCTGATGCGATCTAAAAATTTAAGCACATTTGATGTGCTCAGCTCCGCTTGTGAGGTCGTTAAAGTTTTACTGCAGGCAAAGGCGAAAGACTTCGATATTTATTATACAGGAATGAGTTGTCGGTATTTTGATGAGAATGGTTATCGTCCATAATGAGTTTAATGTCCATGCAAGGCTATGGATGAATTCAAGTACAAAATACAAATACAATAGCTTATGAACAACCAACATCAAGGATTATTGCTTGCTTATGAGGCTATGAATAAAGGTCAATCGGGGAAAAATTCATGGGAGGGACATATTGAGAAAAATCAGAAAAATGTTAAATAAATCCGTTGATCAAGCCAAAATGATACCATGTGATGTATATGATTCAGAGACTAATGAGTGAGCTAAAAAACCGTACCCGACGTGTCCTATTCGATAAAAATGAATTCAAACTATATAAAAAATATAGATGGATGGATTGAATATTATAGAGTTTTTGATATTCATCCTGAATGGTTTGGCAAATATGAGCTTGATAATCAAAGCAAAGCGCAATTTGAAAAAGCAACAGAGGCATTTGCGGAAGATGCAAAAATAATAGACGACGATATATGTGCTTTGTCAATTTTAGAGCAATGGGAGATTATTACTTCTATTTGGGAAAGAACAACGGATAAAGATGTTCGAGTTAGGGTTATGCTCGCAGTAGGCCCGCTCGAGGATATAATCAGAGAATATGAGGAAGATATAGAGCCCTACATTGTTGACTATTGCAAAAAAGATCATGCATTTGCAATTAATCTTGCGGAAAATGTGTGGGGCCACACGCCTACATTATATCGATTGCGGAAATTATTAACGAAAAAATAAACAATGGACTCATGTGAGAAGTGTGCGGAGCAAGCAATAAGTTACTACTGAATTTGGGTTCTAACAAAGGGCATGCTTATGAAATTTGAAATAAGTCTTTCTGATTGTGACAGATTGGTTGGTGAGTATTTAATCAATACTGCGAGGATGGAAATAAATGCCTTAAATCAATTTTGGAAAATAAAAATCTATCAAAAATTTGATGCCAAATTTTATGCAATAGTAAGCGTAAATGAATTGGGGAATTTATTGCCACTTGAAGGTGTAAATGGAAATACTCCATTTTTAATAGATGTTTATGTGGCAAGTACAATGAATGATTGGTGCAGTTTTAACTATGATACTGTAGATGATGCAATAACTGGAACGCTAAAAAAAATAAATGAGCAGCTATTTTATAATTGTGAAGCCAAGCACGATGCGCCCGGCAATTAGAAGCGACTCGGGTTATTTGAACAATAAATCCTCAAAGATAAGTGAGCGAGGGCTAAAGTGATGAAGGGGTACGCTTCGCTTCGTCTGTATGGTGATGTTTTAAACTTTGCCCAAATCACCAAAGTGGTCGGTATTAAGCCTGATGGGCTTATTCGGAAAGGAAAGAAACTTCCGCTGGACAGAGTGGCTGGTGGGGATTCTTGGCTTTATGCTTCACGTCAATATCGCCGCAACGGTGCGCCAGCGAGACCACTAGATTACTTAATGAAGAAAATATGGCGAGTGCACAACCCGCAAACACTTAGAGATGCACTTGTTCCGTTAGGCGTGACGAATGTGCATATTTCAATGTTGTTAGAAGTCGTTGGCTCGCACGTGATATTTTGTATTCCAAAACGACATTTGGAGCTAGCGGCCAAATTAAAGGCGAATTTATTCATTGATGTATGGCGAACAAAATATCGGGAGACGCCCTTAATAAACAATGTCCGATACGATGATAAAAAAGAGGCGCATTTGTATTACGCAACAGATTTTGCCAATTGTGGATTTAACATTAAGATCGACGAAATCACTCATTTTTTAGCATCAGATATACAGCCGGTTATTCATGTGTGGTAGCACTCCAGAAGCAAAGCATTGGCGGAGTTGATCGTATGAGTAGATTTATAAAGTCCAAGTTTTGACCTTGACGATGAGCCCGAGGCCGCGCTGTCTCCCAATCGGCAATTTGCCATGCTGAAGTTGATGCATGATTTGGTGCAGGACGACTTGCAGTTCATCATTGCAACGCACTCGCCGATTTTGCTTGCCTATCCCAGAGCCAAAATCTATCTGTTTGATGCGGCGGGCATCAGTGAGACACAATACGAAGAGACCGAGCACTTTGCGTTGACCAAAGACTTTTTGAATCACTATCCCCAGCGTATCCGCCGTCTGCTTGAGGGCGGCGTTTAAGCTATCGCTATGAACATCATCCAAGACCCGTGGTTTTATGCCGCCGCTATTCCTGCTGCTTTTTTAATGGGGCTGGGCAAGAGCGGCTTTGGTGGCGGGCTGGGTACGCTGGCGGTGCCGTTTATGGCGCTCACCATCACAGTGCCGCAAGCCGCAGCCATCATGATGCCGCTGCTGCTCTTGGCTGATGTGATTGGTTTGCGCGTGTTTCGGCGCGAGTACGACGTGGCCATGCTGCGCTTTATTTTGCCGTTCGGCTTGCTGGGCATTGGCGTGGGGACGCTGCTGTTCAAGTTGCTATCGCCGCACATGGTGGCGGGTTGTGTGGGCGCGTTTACGCTTTTGTTTTTAGCGCAGCAAATGGTGTGGAAACCTCAGACGAGTAGTCGTCCACCGCCGCCGCGCTGGTTGGGTGCGATTTTGATGACCACGTCGGGTTTTACGAGTTTTATTTCGCACGCTGGTGCGCCGCCTTTTAATGCGTATGCGATTCCGCTCAAGATGCGGCCTGTGGTGTTTGCGGCAACGGCTTCTTATTTTTTCTTTTTTATCAATTTCTCGAAGTGGATTCCCTATGCCTATTTGGGCTTGCTGGATATGCGTAATTTTTGGACATCGATGTTGCTCATGCCTTTTGCGGGACTGGGGGTTTGGACGGGGCAACATTTAGCACGCAAGATCAATGCGGTGCTGTTTTATCGCTTGGTGTACATCGGTATGTTTTTAAGTGGCAGCAAGTTGTTGTGGGACGCGCTCAGTTAATGGGCGCATGCAACCAAGGAGGCGTATGTTCGGCTTAGACCTAGCTTATCTTCAATCGCATCACGAGCAGCTTGTGCAGGCGTTTGCGCAAAATCCCTTGCCGTTTGCGATGGGGTTTTTCACGCTGTATGTTGTGGTGACGGCGGCATCCTTGCCCGTTGCAACGCTGCTCACACTGCTGGCCGGCGCGGTGTTTGGGCTGTGGCCTGCGGTGATTGTGGTGTCGTTTGCGTCTAGCTTAGGGGCAACGCTGGCGATGCTGGTGGCACGCTATCTTTTTGCCGATAAGGTGCGCAGGCGATTTGGCTCGCGCATGGAGGCGATTCAGGGTGGCATTGACAAAGATGGTGCGCTTTATGTGTTCGCACTGAGGCTCACGCCTGCGGTTCCGTTTTTTGTGGTGAATGTGCTCATGGGGTTGACGCACATTCGGACGTTGACGTTCTATGCCGTGAGTCAGCTGGGCATGCTGCCGCTGACGGTTTTGTATGTGAACGCTGGCACGCAGTTGGCGACGGTTCGGTCATTGGCCGATGTGGTCAGCCCTACTTTGCTGGGCTCGCTCGCGCTGGCGGGTTTGGCACCGTTGGTGTTTAAAAAAATGATCGAATGGGTGGCCAGCAGGCGTGTCCGGGCGCGTGTTTATCGGCCTTGGCGGGCGGTGCGCCCCCAAACGTTTGATCGCAACTTGATTGTGATTGGCGCGGGCGCGGGCGGGTTGGTGTCGGCTTATATTGCGGCAGCGGTGAAAGCCAAGGTCACGCTGATTGAAGCGCACAAGATGGGCGGAGACTGCTTGAACTATGGCTGTGTGCCCAGCAAGGCCTTGATCAAAAGCGCCAAATTGGCGCATCAGATGCGTCATGCCTCGCGCTATGGTTTGAGCGATCAAGCACCCTACTTTCGTTTTCAAGCGGTCATGCAGCGCGTGCAGCAGGTGATCGCCGATATAGCGCCGCACGACAGCGTGGAGCGCTACACGGAGCTGGGTGTGGAGGTGCTGCAAGGCTACGCCAAATTGGTCAATCCGTGGACGGTTGAAGTGGCGCTTGCCAGTGGCGGTGTGCAGCAGCTAACGGCTCGCGCCATTGTGCTGGCGACGGGCGCAAGCCCTAGCCTCCCGCCTTTTTTACAGCCGCAGCTGCTGGCGCGATCTTTATCCAGCGAGGCGGTGGCGCGCGTGGTGACCAGCGATACGCTGTGGGAGCGGCTGGGGCGGCTGGACAGCATGCCGCGCCGCATCGTGGTGCTGGGCGGCGGGCCCATTGGCTGCGAGCTGGCGCAGGCCTTGCAGCGCTTGGGTGCAGAGGTCACGCTGGTTGAGATGTCCGATCGATTACTCGGGCGCGAAGATGCGGATGTCTCGGACGCGGCGCGGGCAGCGCTGGTGCGTGATGGTGTGCGTGTCTTAACGAGTCATGTCGCGCTTGAGGTTGTGGAGCAAAGCACAGCGGCGAATACAACAACGGGCGCTACTTCTTTGCTTGCCGCACATGATGGCGTGCCATTGCAGCTGGATTTTGATCTGCTGCTGTGCGCGGTTGGGCGCATGGCAAGGCTTACTGGATATGGGCTGGAGGCAATGGGCATTCCCGTTCATAAGACCATTGAGACCAACGATTATTTGCAAACCATCTATCCCCATATCTACGCCGTGGGCGATGCGGCAGGGCCGTTTCAACTCACGCACGCTGCTGCGCATCAAGCGTGGTACGCGGTGGTTAATGCGCTGTTTGGTGACTTCAAGCGTTTCAAAGCAAACTACCGCGTGATGCCTGCTGCCACATTTATCGACCCTGAGGTTGCGCGTGTTGGACTGAATGAGACCGAGGCCAAAGCCCAAGGTGTGGCGTATGAAGTGACGCGCTTTGAATTGGACGACTTAGACCGCGCCATTGCTGATGGTCAAACCGAGGGCTTTATCAAAGTGCTCACCGTGCCGGGTAAAGACAAGATACTGGGCGTGACGATTGTGGGTGCGCACGCCGCAGAGCTGCTCGCCGAGTACGTGCTGGCGATGACGCATGGGCTGGGCTTGAACAAGATACTGGGCACGGTTCACGCTTACCCCACGTTTGCGGAGGCTAACAAATACGCGGCGGGTCAGTGGAAGCGAGCGCATCAACCCAAAACATTACTCGCGCTGGTGAGGCGCTTTCATGATTGGCGTAGGGGTTGATGGCACAAGTGGATTTTTTTGTTAACGCAAATGCTTACTCAAACATTTCGCGCAAAATGCCAAGCAAAGGTGCAGCATCGATGTGTGTGATGCGACGGATGAGTCTAGAGTTATCAATCATGCGGATTTGATCAAGCGCAACAGAGCTTTGCTGCTTCTGTAGTTTGATCTCGTGGCGCGTAGGCCATGCAAGCAGCGTGCGGGTGATCGGTGCCACGATACAGGTGCCAATGTGTTGATTGGCTTCGTTGGGGGAGACCACGACGCAAGGACGTTTTTTGTTGATTTCCTTGCCAACGGTCGGGTCTAAATTGACCCACCACACATCGCCTTGCTGAGGTGTTTTTTGGGCTACTGATCCCATGCTTCATCCAGCGGTGTATCGCCCCATAAGTTGTCAACAGTGGTGATGGGGTCGGCTGCAAACGCTCGCTCCCAACCAGCCCTTGGCGGGGGTTTTAGCTTAGGCTTTTTAATGGGGCGCAAAATAATTTGATCCTGTCCCATCACCATATCGATAGCGGAGTGTCGCTCCATGCCCAAAGAGTCAAGCACGGATTTTGGAATGCGAATGCCAAAAGAGTTACCAATAGGGATGATGTGGGTTTGAAGCATAGGGGAGCTTTCGTTTGGGCGGCCAGCGAGTAATTACAAAGTAATTATTCTACAGTCCCTGTTTGAGTGTTGCCTCGTGCGTGAGGTGATAAGCTTGTCGGATGCAAACAGCTTCTACTCCCATCGTGCGTGATATTGTTTTAGTGGGCGGTGGTCACAGTCACGCCATGGTCATTGCGCAGTTTGCCATGCAGCCGCTTGCCGGTGTGCGCTTAACGCTGCTGTGTACCGACACGCATACGCCGTACTCCGGGATGCTGCCCGGTTACGTGGCGGGGCATTACGGCTATGACGATGTACACATTGATTTAGATCGCTTGTGCGTGATGGCGGGTGTGCGTTTTTATAGGACAGAGGTGCTAGGGATTGACCGATCCGCCAAGCAAGTGTTGTGCAAAGGCCGCCCCCCAGTTGACTATGACTGGTTGTCCATCAACATTGGCGCGACACCACAACCAGCATCGTCCATCCCGACCAGCGTGATGCCGGTTAAACCCGTGCGACAGTTCAACCAGCGCTGGCTGGCGCTACTGGCGCGTGCCATTGCTAGCACGTTGCCTGTGCATGTTGCAGTGGTGGGCGCGGGCGCGGGCGGGGTGGAGTTACTGCTGGCGATGCAATACCGCTTCAAGCAGGTGGGTGCAAACGTTAGCTTTAGCTTGTTCACCGAGGGCGAGCGCATCTTGCCCACGCACCGCCCTGCTGTGCAGCAACAGTTTGCAACTCTGCTGCAAGAGCGCGGTGTGACGATCCATACCCGCGCCTTTGTGACGCATGTCGCGCACCAGCAGTTATGGGTGGGCGAGCAAGCCTTTGCGGTGGACGAGGTGATTTGGGCGACGCAAGCCAGTGGCGCGGCTTGGTTGGCCAGGGCGGGGTTGCTGTTGGATGAGCGTGGATTTATCAAGGTTCATGAAACGCTGCAAACGCTGAGCGATCCCTTCATTTTTGCTGCTGGCGATTGCGCCAGCTTAGTGGGTTACGACTTGGAAAAAGCCGGCGTGTTTGCGGTACGCCAAGGCAAGCCCTTGGCCAACAATTTGCGCCGCTCGCTCCTTGGGCAGCCGCTTTTGCCCTATCGACCGCAGCGCCATTGGCTGGCGCTTATCAGCACGGGTGAGCAAGCGGCGGTGGCGGCGCGTGGTGGCTTACTTGGTGGGCTTTTGGCGCTAACGGTCAATAAGATGGGGACACGTGCGCTGTGGCGGTGGAAGGATCGCATCGACACGCGCTTTATGGATCAGTTCCAGCAACCGATGCGTCAAAGCGGTGCGATGGACGTGGCGGCAAGGCCTCGCGTGATCGGTCAGTCGGCCATCCAACTTAGCCCTCAAGAGTCGCTACAAGCCATTGCGGCAACCGCCATGCGCTGTGGTGGTTGTGGCGCGAAGGTGGGAGCCTCCGTGCTGTCGCGTGCGCTGCAAGGCTTGGTGCCACTGGAGCATCCTGATGTGCTGGTGGGGCTTCAGGCGCAAGGGGATGCCGCCGTGGTGCGCGTACCGCCGGGTTACGCCATGGTGCATAGCGTGGACTTCTTCCGCGCGTTTATGGATGACCCTTACCTGCTGGGACGCATAGCAGCCAACCACGCGCTAGGGGATATTTTTGCCATGGGCGCTAAGGCGCAATCCGCAACTGCCATCGCGACTATGCCGCCGGGCTTAGAGTCCAAGGTCGAAGCGTGCTTGCGCGACATGATGATCGGCGCGATTGAAGTGCTCAGCGAAGCCGGCTGCGCCCTCGTGGGCGGACATACGGGCGAGGGAGCGGAGCTTGCGCTGGGGTTTGCCGTCAACGGGTTGATACCGATCACGCAGGAGGGTGCCATGCCGCACCTGATGCTGAAAAGCGCCATGCAGGTGGGCGATGCTCTTATTCTGACCAAGCCCATGGGCACCGGCACGCTGTTTGCGGCCAGGGCGCTGGGCAAGGCACGTGGGCGCTGGATCGACGGCGCGCTTGCGGTGATGCAGCAATCGAACCAGCCGGCGGTGGCGTGTTTGATGGCACACGCCGCTGCGGCGTGTACCGACCTCACGGGGTTTGGCCTCTTGGGGCACCTCGCCCAAATGACCAAAGCGTCACGTCTAGGCGCAAGCATCCGTCTACAAGCCCTGCCTGTGCTGGACGGTGCGCAGGCGTGCCTAGAGGCGGGCATCACCAGTTCCTTGCAAAGCGCCAACATAAGGCTGCGCTACGCGATTCGCAATCACAATGCCATGGCGCATCACCCCCGTTACCCACTGCTTTTTGATCCACAAACCGCAGGCGGATTGCTCGCCAGCGTGCCAGCTGAGCGGGCGCAAGACTGCGTTACCCAGTTGAAGTTATTGGGCTATACCGAAGCCGCCATCATTGGAGCGGTGTTGCCCATGGGGGATGTGGTGGAAGCGGTGACGTTGATTTTTTAACCTCGGCTTGATGAGAGATTAATTTCTTGTAAACACCCTAATTAGCGTGATGGTCGCATGAACCAAGTTTCTTTGTGTCGCTTTTGAATCAAGCCCTTCGCCTTCCCTTTTCTCATCACCATTTCCTTGCGATGTCGTCACCCGATCAGGATGCGAGTCAACAATTGCTTTTTCTTTGTACAGTTTGATTGTGTTTCGTATTTTCTCGTCTGTAATCGGTGCTGCATTCAGTTGACGAATTTCATCAAACCACTCACTAGTGAATACAGATATCTGTATAATTTTCATCATTATGAAAACCACACTCAATTTACACGACGCATTGATCTTTGAAGCGAAACGTCTTGCTGCCGAGCAAAGCACGACGCTCACACGCTTGATTGAAGACGGTTTGCGCCTGCGCTTGGCGCAGGTTAAGCAAGTGATGAGCAAGCCTAAAAAAATCAAAATGATGGTGTTACCTGGCTCGGGTGGTTTAGCGCATGGACTTGATGGCACTAGTAACCGTGCTTTGCTTGAAGCTGCTGAAGCTTAAGGGCTTGGCCACGCCATGATGCTCGACGTGAATGTGTTGTTAGCCGCCGCAAGGCAAGACCATACGCATCACGCGCGCGCAAAAAACTGGTTGGAGTCTTGGCTCACGGATTGCGAAGCTGGCACGCAAACGCTGTCGCTTCCATTGATGGTAATTGCCAGTTTTTTGCGGCTCATTACGCAAGCCAAAATTTATCCCAATCCGTCTACAGCCAAGCAGGCCGTGGCTTATGTCGATTGGTTGCTTGATGTGCGCGGCGTGAGTATTGGCTTGCAAGGCAAGGAGTGGGCACAGTTGAGACGGCTCTGTCTAGATAAAAACTTGACTCATAACGATGTGCCTGATGCATGGCTGGCTAGCCTTGTGATCGCAAGTGGCGAAGTGCTCACCACTTTTGACAAGGGGTTTCGTAAGTTGTTACCCAGTTCGCAATTGCAGATTTTGTAAATATCAATAGGAGCGGCGGCATGACTAAAAAAACTTTCGAAAACTTATCAGACCTCACAGCCTTTGTGGGGCAAGAGCTTGCTGGCGGCGACTGGCTCACCGTGACACAAGAGCAGGTCAATTTGTTTGCGCAGGCGACGGGCGACCACCAGTGGATTCACGTCAACCCCGAGCTGGCGGCCCAAGGGCCTTTTAAAACCACGATCGCGCATGGCTTTCTCACGCTGTCGCTATTGCCGCAATTTTTCGAGTCGAGTTTTGACATCACGCACTCACGCATGGGTGTGAACTACGGCCTCAATAAAGTGCGCTTTACAGCGCCCGTGCCGGTTGGCTCAAGGCTGCGCGCGACCATGAAGCTGTTGGCGCTAGAGCCCATTGATAACGCGGGCGTGCAGATGACTTGGTTGGTGACGGTTTGGCGCGAGGGCTCGGACAAGCCCGTGTGCGTTGCGGAAAGTTTGGTGCGGCGCTATCCGTGAGCCATCGGGCCACCTAGCCCAGTTGCGCCAGTAAACCCGCATTGCCGCCACGCCTCAAACACCGTTACCGCGACGGCATTGGACAAGTTCAAGCTGCGCTGCCCTGCCAGCATGGGCAGACGCAGGCGCTGCTGCGGGTCAAACGATTCGCGCACCTCAGGCGGTAGTCCAGCCGTTTCTGAACCAAAAATAAACCAGTCCCCTGCCTGGAAGGCTTGCTGGTAGGGGCTTGCAAGGCCTTTGGTCGTGAAGGCGAACATCCGCTTGGCCTCTGGGGCATCGGCCTGTAGAAAAGTTTCCCAATTGGCATGGCGCGAGACGCTCGCGTACTCGTGGTAGTCCAGCCCCGCGCGGCGCATGTGCTTGTCGTCAAAATTAAAACCGAGCGGCTCGATCAGGTGTAAGCGCGAGCCCGTGTTGGCGCACAAGCGGATGATGTTGCCGGTGTTGGGCGGAATTTCGGGGTGAACTAAAACGATGTTGAACATGGCGCTCAATTTGTTTTGCGTGAATCTAAGAGGAGACTTTCAAGTGGCAATTTCAGCCCTTGGTGCAGGTTGCGGATCATGGACTCCAAATCTTTGCGTGTCAGGTTCATTTGCTCCATGTGAAACAGCAGTGCTGCGACCGGGTGAGGCGGCGCGATAGGGTGATGTTGTTCTTCGTATTTTTCAACCAAAACGAGCAGCACATCGAGTTTGTCGCCATTGGGCTTTCACGACTTCACGATGCCAAGCCTCTAGTGGCATTTGCGCATCCGGGTGGATGCCCCAGAACTCGCGCAAGCTGCGTTTTGCAATGATCCTCATGCACGCGATGGTAGCACGGCTGTACCCAATTGGGGATCAGTCCATGCTGTACCTCATGAAGGATCAAGCGGATGCGTATTGGATGCTGGTGTCCACGCAATCACGGCGGCGCTGATGCGGCTCGCGCCCGCGCGGCGCAGTGGCGCGGCTGCCGCAGCTAGGGTTGCGCCCGTGGTCATCACGTCGTCGATGAGTAGCACATGTTTGCCAGCAAACGAGGGCGTTGTTGCTGCGGCGTAGGCGGTGCTGCGCTGCGAGGTTGCCCGCAGCGGGGATGCTGCGCTTGCTAGCGCAAAAGCGTTGGCAACGTTGTGCTGGCGTGTTTGGCGATCCATTAAACGCTGGGGCGCGGTGTTGCGGGTACGGATGAGCGAGCGGCTATCGATTTTATTTTCGGCAACCAAGTGCCGCGCCACAGCCAGCGCTTGGTTAAAGCCGCGCTGGCGCAGTCGCTCAGGCCACAGCGGCAGTGGAATCAAGGTATCTGCTTGGGCGAGTCGCTCGCGCAGGTGCGCGCTGCGCAGGAGCAAGCTGGCAAACAGCCTAGCTAGCCCGGGCTCGGGGGCGAACTTGTAGCGGCTAATGAGCGCTGCCCACGGTGCGGCAAATGGCACGGCTGCAAAACATGCGTCTAAGCCTTGCGGCACGGCAAACGTGGGTGCGTGGGCGTGTTGCTCGATGCAGGTTTGGCAAACGCCGGACACGCCCTCAAAAGAGGCGCATGGCCAGCGCTGGCAGATGGCGCACTCAAAAGGCAGTGCGTGGAGCATGCGGCGAAGCATCGGGCGGATAAAAAACATGCCTCAATATACTCGCCTCATGACCAATGATGCAGCCCTTGAATTTGATTCACATATCGACGCGGTGGCAGCGCAGCGCTGGGCGCAGATGCCCACTAGCCAAGTACCTTGGTTGCACGAGGAGGTGGCGCGGCGCATGGCCGAGCGCCTTGACGTGATGCGGCTTGCCACGCAGACGTGGTGGGATGAGTCGGGTACACGTCGCGCCAAGGTGACGCATCCTGCGCTGCAAAAAACCTGGTGGCAAAAGCTCAAATGGGAACCCCGTCAATCGCCAGCTGAGTTGTCGCAAGACATGGTCTGGAGCAATATGCGGCTGCATATGGAGGCAGCGCCTCAGCGGCTCATGGCGGCTTGGCACGCGGCGCTCAAAGTTGATGGTTTTGTTTTGTTTTCGTGTTTGGGTCCCGACACTTTGCAGGAGCTGCGCAGCGCTTACGCCCGCCGCGCTTGGCCTGCGCCGATGCACACCCTAACCGATATGCATGATTGGGGCGATCGCTTGATCGCACAAGGTTTTGCCGAGCCGGTAATGGATATGGAGCGCCTTGTTTTGACGTTCACCACGCCCGAGCGGGCGCTGCAAGAGCTGCGCGAGCTGGGTCGTAACCTAGACCCCAAGCGGGCGCGGGGCGGCCGCAGCAAAAGGTGGCGTCAAGAGCTATTGGCGCTGCTGGACGAGTGCCGCAATGAGAGCGGGCAGATCGCGCTGACGTTTGAACTCATCTACGGACACGCCATTAAAACCAAACCGCAGCTTCAAGTGGCACCTGTGGCGGCGGTCAGTCTTGCCGCGATGCGCCAGATGCTCAAGCGTTAGCGCTTTTTAAGCACCTTACAGCCGCTTACGGCATACGTACGAGCAAACTCGTTAAAATGCTCAATTGCTTTCAATCTTGAAGAATCAATCGATGAAGAACATTCTCTCTTTACTCTCTATTTTTGGCGTCGCTAGCGCCTACGCCGTTGGTGATTTACAGGGCGGCCCTGCGGTCAATCAGCTGAACCTGCATCCTCCGGTGACGCAGTTAGCGATGGATCAGCGCATGTTGCACAACGGCATCATGATTGTTTGCTTGCTGATTTTCATTGCCGTGTTTGGTGTGATGTTTTATTCCATCCTCAAACACCGCAAATCGCTAGGACACAAGCCTGCCAATTTTCATGAGTCGGTGACCGTTGAGATTGTCTGGACGATTGTGCCGTTGGTCATTGTGATCTTGATGGGTCTTGCGGCGACAAAAACGGTGGTTGAGTCAAAGGACACCACCAACGCAGACCTGACGATCAAGGTGACTGGCTACCAGTGGAAGTGGGGTTATGACTACCTGAAGGGCGAAGGCGAAGGCATTGGGTTTATTTCGACTTTGGATAACGCGCAGCGTGAAATGTCCAATTCAGGCTTACCCAGCGGCACCGTTATCCCTGACAACTATTTGCTCAAAGTGGACAATCCACTGGTGGTGCCGGTGGGCAAAAAAATCCGCATTATCACCACTGCTACCGACGTGATTCATGCGTTTGCCGTGCCATCGTTTGGTATCAAACAAGATGCGATTCCTGGTTTTGTGCGCGACACATGGTTTCGCACCGACAAAATTGGCTCTTATTACGGACAATGTCAAGAGCTGTGCGGTAAGGAGCACGCTTATATGCCGATTGAAGTTAAGGTGGTGAGCGCTGCCGACTACACCGCGTGGGTTGCAGCGAAACAAAAAGAAGCGAGCGCTAAACAAGACGATCCCAGCAAGGTCTGGAGCATGGATGAGATCATGAAGCGCGGTGAAAAAGTCTATGCGAGCAACTGCGCGGCTTGCCACCAAGCGAATGGCAAAGGCGCAGGCCCCATTAAGCCGCTGGACGGATCGGCCTTGGTACAAAGCGACGATAAGAGCCTGACCATCATGACGGTGCTCAATGGTCGTAACGGCGGAGCGATGCCTGCTTGGAAGACGCTCTCCGACACCGACATCGCAGCTGTGGTCACCTATACCAAAAACAACTGGTCGAACAAAACAGGGCAGCTGGTTCAGCCGTCCGAAGTGTTGGCTGCGCGCAAACAGTAAGAGTAAGTAACGAATTAAGCGAGAGATAAACCATGAGCACATCACACGATATGGCACACGCTGGGCACGACGCACACGGTCACGATGATCACCACGACCACAAACCACACGGCTGGCGCCGTTGGGTCTTTGCGACCAACCATAAAGATATTGGCACGTTATACATGCTCTTTGCCTTTGCCATGCTGATGGTGGGCGGTGTGCTGGCGCTGTTTATTCGCTTAGAGCTGTTTCAGCCCGGGCTGCAATTTATCAACCCAGAGCTGTTCAACCAATTTACCACCATGCACGGGCTGTTTATGGTGTTCGGCGCGATCATGCCGGCTTTTGTTGTTTTTGCCAATTGGATGATTCCGCTGCAAATTGGCGCATCAGACATGGCGTTCGCGCGGATGAATAACTTTAGCTTTTGGCTCATGATTCCTGCCGCCATTACCTTGGTATTGAGCTTTTTCATGCCAGGCGGTGCGCCTGCTGCGGGCTGGACGCTGTACGCGCCTTTGACTTTGCAAATGGGCCCCTCGATGGATGCCGGCATTTTTGCCATGCACGTGCTGGGAGCTTCGTCCATCATGGGCTCGATCAACATCATCGTCACCATCTTCAACATGCGCGCACCCGGCATGACCATGATGAAGATGCCCATGTTTGTCTGGACATGGCTGATTACGGCTTATCTGCTGATTGCGGTGATGCCGGTGCTTGCGGGCGCGATCACCATGACGCTCACGGATCGTCACTTTGGCACCACCTTTTTCAATCCAGCCGGTGGTGGCGACCCCATCATGTACCAGCACATCTTCTGGTTTTTTGGTCATCCAGAGGTTTACATCATGATTTTGCCGGCGTTTGGCATCATCAGCCACATCGTGCCAGCGTTTGCGCGTAAGCGTTTGTTTGGCTACGCCTCCATGGTGTATGCCACCG
>CAZAIW010000029.1:0-2272 GCA_964485285.1 uncultured Burkholderiaceae bacterium
TGACCGCTTCAATCTTCACGCTGGGCGTGGTCGTGGGCATGACGATGATGGCTTTGGTGCCTAGCGTTTTTGCCCCCAGCGCCACGCCTTGTGCGTGGTTGCCCGCAGAGGCGCAAATCACCCCTTTTTTGAGCTGCTGCGCTGAGAGTTGCACCATCTTGTTATACGCACCGCGCAGCTTGAAGCTGAACACGGGCTGCTGATCTTCCCGCTTGAGCAGCACCGTATGGCCAATGCGTGCGCTTAGGTTTTTGGCATAGTCCAAAGAGGTTTCTTTGGCAACGTCATACACACGGGCGGTCAGGATTTTCTTTAGATAATCGCTGGGGGTTAACTGATGAGTTATAGGCTTATTCATAGCGCTCAATCATAAGGAACAAATATGCAATGCACAGTCAGTTGGACAGGCGCCAGTGGCGCTCACTCTAAGATGGGGTTTTTAGCCGAAACGGGAACCGGTCACACCCTGATGATGGATGGCGCACCTGATGCCGCCAAACCAGAAAACGGTGGTCAAAATGTAGCGCCCCGCCCGATGGAGCTATTGCTGGCCGGAACCGGTGGCTGCTCGGCCTATGACGTGGTGTTGATTTTGAAGCGCGGACGACACGATGTGCGTGGTTGTTCAGTGAAACTCACCAGCGAACGCGCCGACACTGACCCCAAGGTGTTTACCAGCATTCACATGCAGTTCAGTGTCACGGGCAAGGGCATTCCGGCAGCGGCCATTGAGCGCGCCATTGCCATGAGTCACGATAAGTACTGCTCGGCCTCGATCATGCTGGGCAAGATGGCCAACATCACAACGGGGTTTGACTACACCGAGGCGTGAGGGTGCTTGGCTATATCTGCCCCCAAGGCAGGCCATCAAAGCGCCAACCGTTGATGGTGCTGCGGTGGTCGTTAGCGTCCAAATCGCCCTCAAAGCCGTGCAAGATGTTCACCACGTGCGTAAAGCCTTTGTCCAGCAGCACCTTGGCAGCATCTAGCGTGCGCGATCCGCTGCGGCAAATCAGCACCACGGGCTGGTCTTGGCTGCTGACCTCACGCAAAACGGCCGCAGCAAACGCCTCGGCATCACACTCAAAATCGGGGAATTCGTACCAAGGGATATTGATCGCGCCGGGTGGCCGTCCAACGTAGAGAGATTCGATTTCCATACGGACATCAATCAACACGGCGCTAGGCGTTGTTTGTAAAAACTGCCATGCGTGGGTGGGCGTGAGATGACGAAGAGAGGGTGGTGCGATAGATGTGCTCATCGTTGCATTCTAAAATCAAGCCATGACACTACCAACCTACACCCGTGGCCAGCAACTCCCCGAGCGACTCCAGCAGCGTATTTTGATATTGGATGGTGCGATGGGCACGATGGTGCAACGCTTCAAACTCTCCGAAGCTCAGTTTCGCGGCGAGCGGTTTAAAAATTTCCACAAGGACGTTAAGGGCAATAACGAGCTGCTGAGCCTGACGCGCCCGGACATCATCCAAGATATTCACCATAGCTATTTAGCATGCGGTGCCGACATCGTAGAGACCAACACCTTTGGTGCCACCACCGTCGCACAGGCCGACTATGACATGCAACATTTGGCCAAGGAGATGAACCTTGCCTCGGCCAAGCTGGCACGCGCCGCTTGCGATCGCGTCTCTACCCCCGACAAGCCCCGCTTCGTCGCCGGGGCGCTGGGGCCCACCCCTAAAACCGCCAGCATCAGCCCCGATGTCAATGACCCAGGCGCTCGTAATGTCAGCTTTGAGGAGTTACGAAGCGCTTACTACGACCAAGTGGAAGCGCTTGTTGAGGGCGGTGTTGATCTGCTACTGGTAGAGACCATTTTCGATACGCTCAACGCTAAAGCAGCGCTTTTTGCCATTGACGAGTACTTTGAGGCCAGCGGCGAGCGTCTGCCCATCATCATCAGCGGAACGGTGACTGATGCCTCGGGGCGGATACTCAGCGGGCAAACCGTCACTGCTTTTTGGCACAGTGTGCGCCACGCCAAACCCCTTGCGGTGGGTCTTAACTGTGCTTTGGGGGCGGCACTGATGCGCCCTTACATCCAAGAGCTAGCCAAGGTAGCGGGCGACACCTTTATCAGTTGCTACCCCAATGCGGGGCTGCCCAACCCCATGGCCGAAACCGGATTTGACGAAACCCCCGACGTTACCAGCCGTCTGCTACAAGAATTTGCCGCCGAAGGTCTTGTCAACATCGTTGGCGGGTGCTGCGGAACCACCCCGGAGCATATTGGCGCTATTGGGCAAAAAG
>CAZAIW010000029.1:2282-16351 GCA_964485285.1 uncultured Burkholderiaceae bacterium
CTGGCTACCTGATGTCCAGCCCCCTCTAAGGGCTTGATTTTTTTAGGTTTTGGAGTCACACTACGAGTTTGGCTGGAGATGAGGCTCGTATGCTCCCAAAAAATTTTAAAAGCATGGTTGCCGCAGTTGTGCTATTTGCAAGTACTGCTGCGTTTGCCTTTTCAAATGATGTTGCCTTGTCCGAGCTGTCCGTAGAAGCTCAAAAGACCTACACCCTGATTCAGCAAGGTGGGCCTTTTACCTATGAAAAGGATGGTGCCGTATTTGGCAACTACGAGCGTTTACTGCCACCGCAAAAACGTGGTTACTACCGCGAATACACGGTCAAAACCGCCGCTACGAAGAACCGAGGCGCCATTCGTATCGTTTGCGGCAAGGTAAAAGCGAAGGTGCCAGACACCTGCTATTACACGGATAACCATTACGCCTCTTTTAAACGAATCGTGCCCTAAGAAGAAAAATGAATGCCATGAATCACCCCGAACACATCAACGAACAACCCCTTAAGCGAGTCAAAGCGAACATCGTGCAATCTATCCGTGCGCACAGCGTCGAAGAACTACAAGCCGCCGCCACGCAATTAGGTCATCATTTTTTATATGCCAACCTAGGGGCAACACAAACCAAACAAGATATTTTGGATGGCATCGCGCTACAGTTTACTTTTCCATCGCACTTTGGTAAAAATTTTGATGCTCTCTACGACTGCTTGACCGACCCTTTGTACAAAGCGGGGGCGCAAGTGGGTTTTATCGTGGTGCTGGAGCACATCCCGGTCACCTCGAAGTTTGACAAAGAAACGCGCGAGCAGTTACTCGATATTTTTCGCGATGCGGCTGATTATTGGCATGATCGCAAAATCCCCTTTCGCTGCTTTTATTCGTTTTCTGTCGCGCGTGCTGCTAGCGATGCCCCCGTTGGCAAAGACGGTCAAGAGCTGGAGGAGTTTGATGAGCCTATGCCCACAGATAAGCTTGTTGACATCTCGCCCCTTGCCTTGCGTATGAGCAGTCCGTTTAACGCCGGCTATTGGTTGGCCGCCAGTTAGGCGGACACGCCTATAGTCAGCGCTCGTGCGAGCTGTAGGTACTCGCTAACGGGCACCTCTTCGGCTCGCCGGTGCACGTCAAAGTGACCCGAAAAGTTTTTCTCATCCAACCACTGACCCAGCGTGTGGCGCAAGAGTTTGCGTCTTTGGCTAAAGGCAACTCTGACCATATCACTCAGTCCTGCGGTGTCTAGCTGCACAGGATGCGGGCTTGGCACCATGCGCACGATAGCACTCATCACCCGGGGCGGTGGGTCGAAGCACTCTGGCGAGACAAGAAACAAGCTGTGCATCTCGTAACGCCACTGAAGCATCACGCTTAAACGCCCATAATCGGACGTTGCCGGCTTGGCCACCATGCGATCAATGACTTCTTTTTGCAACATAAAGTGCTGGTCTTGCACAAGATGCGCCGCATCGAGCAAATGAAACAAAATGGGGGTGGAAATGTTGTAGGGCAAGTTACCCACCACGCGCATGGCTCCGGGCTTGCCCGCAGCTGCAAGCTTTGCAAAATCGACCTTGAGGACATCCGACTCGATCACCGAAATGCTCGCCTGTTGGCGCAGGCGAGCCGCCAAATCACGATCCAACTCAATCACAGTTAGATGATTCAATTGCGCCAGCAATGGCAGCGTCATGGCACCCAGCCCTGGCCCTATCTCGACCATAAAGTCATCACGCTTGGGAGTAATCGCCGCCACAATATCGGCGATCATGTCTGGATCGGATAAAAAATGTTGTCCAAACCTTTTACGCGGAATATGTGCCTTCATCGTGTGCGACTTGTCGTCCACGCCATCATGGCGCTACGTTTTTATATTCGATAAAAGCACGCCCACGCGCATCGGCCATCCACAGCACATAAGCCTCGGCCGCCTTTTTTTCGCGTAACTGGGCACGCATCAGCTCACGTTGTTCGCGCGGGCTAATGGCCACTTGCTTGCGCTCGGTTACCTCCACCAGATGTACGCCAAAGCGTGAAGTAAAGGGCTCGGACAGCTTACCAATCGGCAATGCGTTCATCACCCGCTCAAACTCAGGAACAAACAAGCCCGGTGTCACCCAGCCTAAATCTCCGCCTTGTGCAGCCGAACCGTCTACCGAATAATCACGCGCGACGCTTGCAAAACTCGCGCGTCCAGACTCGATTTGCGTTTTGAAATGCCCCAGTTGCCGTTTGGCTTGCGCCTCGGTCACTTTATCGGTCAGTGCCAGCAAAATGTGCCGCACATGCGATTGCATCACCGTTGGTGTGGTACGGCTGGCTTGACGCTCCACCACCTTCAAGATATGAAAACCAGCGCCACTGCGCTGCACTTCACTGATCTGCCCCACCTGCAAGTTTTTGGTCGCCTCGGCAAACAGCGCCGGGTAGCGATCCACCGGCCGCAAGCCCATCTGTGCACCTTTATCTTTATCACCACCGTCCGAGACCTGCACGGCCAACTTGGCAAAATCTGCTCCAGCGCGTAGTTGAGCGACGACATCAGCGGCTTTTTGCTTGGCTTTGGCAAGCTGCTCGGCTGAGGGGTTGTCGGGCAGGGCAATCAAAATGTGCGCTAAGTTGATGTCTTGGCTGACCTGAGCACCAACAGGACTGATGTCTTGTATCTGCATCGCTCGATCAATCTCGGCCTCGCTGACGCGAACGGCGGCATCGACTTCACGCTCCCGCAGTTGCATCCGAATCAACTCGCTACGCACCTCTTCGCGATAGCTATTCCAATTGCCACCATCGGCCTCGTACTTTGCTTTCAAGGCCGCCACGTGACTGAGCTGGTTTTGTTGCGCGAGATTGAGCAAGGCATCGTCGAGCTGTCCGTCAGATACGCGCACGCCGCTCTCTTTGGCTAGTTGCTGCATCACGCGCTCATCGATCAATTGCTCCAGCACCCGCCGGGCAAGCTCTTTCTCGGGCGGTGCGCTCACCCCTTCAGCCGCCCACTGCGCGAGTAACCTGCGCTGACGCAGCGACACCTCATTGCGCGTAATGGGTTCGGAGTTGACCAGCGCCACGATGTAGTCAACCTCGCGTAGGGTGCTATTGGAGACCAAAGGTGTCGTCACCAATTGCACGCCAGTGACGGGGCGCAAGCTGGGGGCCGCTTGCTTCACCATGGGTTTATTGGTTTTTTTAGGAGCCGTCTGCGCCCATGCCGACGCAGCAAACTGCACAGATAGCGCAGCAATTAAACAAGCGGACAACAAAGGTTTAAGGTTAATCATATTGGCTAAATCGGCTAGGCGAAGTTACTTGCTCACGCAAGTTTTGATAACGAGGAATGTTGCTGCGCAAACTAGCCAGCGGGCTAATTCCAAAGCGCGAAAAACCGGAAAACTCTAACTGAAACATGATGCGCTGGTTCGAGGTTGCGGCATCTAACTGCGTTCGCTCCAGCACGATGCGTCCGATCCAGCAATCGGCATCGTATTCAAACCCTGCAATCGCATTCACCAATCGCCGCTCTAGCATACTATAGTTGAGACGACCCACGCCATACCAGCGATTGGCACCCAGCCCTCGCCCCAAACTACTCGCACCTTGATGCTCATCGGCGCGCCCCAGCACATCGCCCAGTGGCCACTGCCAACTCACGTCCACTTGCTCACTCACGCCGCGCTGCATCCGGTAAGCCGCTGATACGGTGCGGTAGTTGCTGGGACTATAACGAGTGCTGAGCGTGGTGCGCTCAGAAGCTGCGGAATTGGCCGCCACTTGAACCGAACCATCCGCTGTCCAAGCTTGCGAGAGTCGCCCACTGGCGTTGACCAAGTAATCGCTCAGCCGGTTACTGGAAGCAGCCACACCGGGCAAGGTCACCCATTGGTCGATATAGCTAAACCGCTGCGCAATGCCTGCGCTGAACACTTGTATGCCCGACTGGGAGCTGAGCAATTTACTCGTTACGCCCAGCGTCAACATATTCATGTCGGAGATGCGGTCGTTGCCCACAAAACTGTTTTCACTATAGATGGTCGACAAGTTGAAGTCTTTGGTGCCGCTGTCATAACTTGGCAAGCCAGACTGATCCCGGTAAGGGGTGCGCACATAAAACGCACGCGGCTCCAGCGTCTGGGTATACGCGCTACCGAATAGGTCGGTGCTACGCTCAAAGAACAAGCCGCTGTCTAGGCTCAGTGTTGGTATGGCGCGCTGCGTGATGGTGTCCACTCCCACCGCCGAGTTTTCGGTGTGATACACCGAACCATGCCACTGCACTTTGGGCGTGATGAAGCCCCACGGCTGCACCCACGGTCTGGATGCCTGTCCCCAAACATAAGCGCGTGATCCATTGGGCTGCAAGGTCAAGCTAGGAACCGATTGAAACTCGGTATAGTCCCCCTCCAGCTGAAGCGCCACACCATTGGATAGTGTCAACCCTCGCTTGGTATTCCACTGAAACCGATCAAAAGGCGGTGTTATGACGCTAGCGGCATCTTGCAGCGTTTGCCAGCGCTGAACTCGAAACTGCGTCGCCCAACCGCCTAGAGTTGCCGTGGCATTGAGTTCGTTATTCAGCAAGCGCTGCGTGAGCGATGAGGTGGAATTGGGCAAATCGCGCCAATACCGGTCGTCGCCCACGCGGTTTAACTTGAGGCTCAGCGTGACATCGCTTGCCCCAGCGACAGGGGCACGAATCAACGCCCGGTTGTCCACCGCATATGCCCAGCGCGTGCTGTCCGTCAGCCTATCGTTTGGCAGATAGTCGGCGCGTAGCGTACCGGTGCTATTGGGCTCTAAATAACGAAATTCCCCGCCGTAATTGATCCCGCGCTTACTGATGCTGGTCGGATAAAAAGTGGCATCTCGGTTGGGAGCGATATTCCAGTAATAGGGCTGCGTCACTAAAAATCCGCTTTGACTATCGCTGGCAAGCATGGGCGATAAAAGCCCCGACCGCCTAGCACCGCTCATCGGAAAACTAAAACGAGGAATAGCCAAAATGGGCACATCTTGAAATCGCAGACTGGCCCCAGAAGCCGTGGCAACATCCTCGTCCATATTGAATTCAATTTGGTCTGCATTCAATATCCAATCGGGCTTCCACGGCTTACCGTCTGCTGGCTCGGGCCTTGCGCAGGTGCTGTAACTGGCAAAGCGCGCAATGGCCGAACGCTCACTGACAAAATCAACGCGCTGCGCTTGACCTTGTCCGCCGGTTTTATAAAACTGATAACTAGGCGACTGAAAAAATCCCGTGGAATCCGTCAGGTGAAGCTCTAAGTCAGGCCCCCAAAATCGATTGCCGTTTTGGTTAACCGCAACGCCGCCCGACATCTTGGCAACATCGCTCACTTGGTTGTAATCTATGCGCCCTGCACGAATGACCGTATCCGGTTTACGAATTTCTGCATGCCCCTCAACCTGTACCTCCAGCTCAGGGCGACTCGTGATGCTGTCGCCCAAAATGAACATTGGCGCTTGCTGCGCCGCGCCTGCGGGTAAGCGCTCTTGCAGCATCGGGCTCGTCTTGAGCGTCAACGCATCTTGGGCATAAGCGCCGTGGGCAAGGCTCACCACCGCAGCGAAGAAAATAGACATCCAGCCGTAGCGATAACAATAGCGGTAAGCGACCCATAGCAACATCCATTAATTATCCATGTTCGTCACATCTTCCCTTGCACCCTCTCCTTCGACACCAAGCCCCGGCATTACGTGGCCAAGCCCCCAGCGCCACGCGCAATTGACGGCTTGGCTCAACGCGCTGGCACCCGTGCATGGTCTGCATCTGGAGTCCCTCACCAGCGCATCGGCCGATGCCAGTTTTCGGCGCTACTTTCGCATAACCCGCATAGCTGGAAGTCAAGCACAGCAAGGCCTGCAAAGCTTCATCATCATGGACGCACCGCCTGATAAGGAAGACAGCGAGCCGTTTGTACGCATTGCACAGCTGATGCAAGGTGCTGGCTTACTCGTGCCGCAAATTTTGGATTGGAATGCCACGCATGGCTTTATGTTGCTGAGCGATTTGGGACAGCAAACCATGCTAGATGTGCTGGACAAGCAAGCTGGCTACGAGCACACCAGCAGCACCGTCAACAGCAACCTGCCGCGTTATACCGAGGCCCTAGACGCGCTGATCGCTTGGCAACTGGCCTCCCAGCCCGGCGTACTGCCGCCCTACGACGAAGCGCTGCTGCGGCGCGAGCTACAACTCTTCCCCGATTGGTACATCGCCAAGCACCGGGGATGGACACTCACGGATCGCCAGCAAGCCCTATTGGACAAGGCCTTCACGAGCATCGTCGCGCACAACTTAAACGCGCCTAGCGTCTTTGTCCACCGCGACTTTATGCCGCGCAACTTGATGGTGCCTTATCCGCATTGGCTGCTAGGCAGCACACCCGCACAGCAGCTCGGCGTGCTGGACTTTCAAGATGCGGTGTATGGCCCCATCACCTACGACATTGCTAGCCTGATGCGGGATGCGTTTTTAAGCTGGGAAGAAGACTTTGTGCTGGATGTCACCATCCGCTATTGGCAAAAAGCCAAGGACGCGGGGCTGCCCCTGCTGGAGGCGTGGCGCTCGGACTTTGGGGCGTTCTACGAAGCGGTCGAATGGATGGGGCTACAGCGTCACTTGAAAATTTTGGGTATCTTTGCGCGGCTTACGCTACGCGATGGCAAGCCCAAATACTTGGCCGATACACCGCGCTTCATCGCCTACGTGCGCGCAACGTGCGGACGCTACGCCACGCTCAAACCCTTGCTGCGCTTGGTGGACGAGATCGAGGCTTCGGCTTTGACCTAAGACCCAACCAACCGATCAACAAACCACCCCCCTCACGCCTATGCCACGTTTTTATTGCCCAGCGCCCTTATCGGTTGATCTTGTCTTGGACTTGCCCGCCAGCGCGGCGCGGCATGTGCAAGTGGTGCGGATGCAACCGCAAATGACCATCACCCTCTTTGATGGCCGAGGCGGTGAATACGATGCCCGTATTGAGCGCATGGGTAAATCCAGCGTCACGGTACGGGTGCTAGCGCACCACGCCATCGAGCGCGAGGCGCGCCTCGCCGTGCACTTGGCGCTGGGCGTTCCGGCTAATGAGCGCATGGACTGGCTCGTCGAAAAAGCCACCGAGCTGGGTGTGGCCAGCATTCAACCACTCATGACCGAACGCGGCGTGCTGCGCCTAGGCGGCGAACGCGCCAGCAAAAAACAACTGCATTGGCAAGCCATTGCCCATGCGGCTTGCGAGCAATCGGGGCGCAATTTAGCGCCGACCATTCACCCGGTCTATACCTTGAGCGAATGGATCGAACAAACGCCGCTAGGTCACCCGCACGCCCAAGGTTGTGGGCGCTTTGTTTTAAGTTTGCAAAGCGGTAGCGTGGCGCTTGGCGATGCTTTGTCACAACAAGTTTGGCAGACCATCACCTTGCTCTTTGGCGCAGAAGGCGGACTCTCGCCCAGCGAAGAGGCAAAGGCACTCGCAGCAGGTTTTCAAGCCGCCTCGCTAGGTAATCGCGTCCTCCGAGCGGAAACAGCGGCGATGGCGGCGCTGGTCGTCAGCACCTTTCATACCAGCAACAAGCGGTGAGCGACGGATCGTTGATCGGTTGTGAGGATCGATGCTCGACGCTCTACGTTGATGGATCGACGACCTGCTGCGCCAGCTCGGCCTGCACACGCGCCAGCACGTTCGTCCAGCTCCACGTTTGACCGTCTTGGGCGCTTTGCCTGAACAAACGCACATTGGGATACCAAGGCGTAGCGTTCGCGGTTGCGCCCTCATTTAACAACCAACGCCAATCCGATGCCGCTGGAATCAGCGCCCACACCGGCTTGCCCAGCGCAGCAGCCAAGTGCACGACCGAAGTATCCACACTGATCAACAAGTCCAGATGCATGATGAGCGCGGCTGTGTCGGAGAAGTCTTTGATCTCGGACTCCACTTGCACGATGTTGGCACACGCTTGCAGCGCAGGCACATCCGATTCGCGCGGTGCCACTTGCACCGAGACAAACTGCACTTGAGGAAAAGCCTCGATGAGGGGCAACAACTCGCTAAACGCCATCGTGCGATTGCGGTCGTTATCGTGAGTGGGTCTGCCGCACCAAGCCAAACCCACGCGCAGCTTTTGTCCTTTTTTCGGATCGAGTAGCGGCAGCCGATCTTGCCAAAGCCGAACCCGCTCTGGGCTGGCAAACAAGTAGGGCACTTGACTGGGAATGTTGTCCACCCGCAAACCCAGCGGCGCAGGCAGCGACATCAGCGGAGCATGGTAATCAAACATGGCTGGAGGCAAGACCTTCCAAGGCGCAATCACGTGAACGCCCGCCACGCCAACAAAGTTATCGCAAATCTCGCGCGGCATAAAGATGGTAACGTGCGCCCCACGATCAGCCACACCTTTGGCAAAGCGAATGAACTGAAACGCATCGCCATAGCCTTGCTCAAAGTGCAAAAGAATGCGCTTGCCCTGTAAGTCCTGCCCCGTCCACAGCGGGACATTGAACTGCAAATAGGCGGGCTTGAGGTGATCCGTCTTCCAGCGCCATTCGTACAGCGGCCAAGCGCGCGCGTAGTCGCCTAAGCGCAGCAACAAGTTGGATAAATTCCAAAACGCAAGGTGATGACTCGGGTCGGCCTGCGCCGCGCGTTCATACATCTGCACCGCCTCTGCAAAGCGTTCTTGTCCGGCCAAAAAGACCCCGTAGTTGTACAGCGTCATCCAGTGGCTGGGGTTAACGGAAAGTGCCGTTTTGAAACAGGCCTCGGCCTCTAGGCCTTGTCTCTCTTGGCTTCCCAGCAGGTTGCCCTTGGCGGCCAATGTATTCAAGTGCTGCGGGTCAATGGCCAGTGCGCGATTCATCATTAGCAAGGCCTGCGCGGTCTCTTTGCGCTCGCTGAGCAGCCCCGCCAGCAAGTGCAAGCACTCCACATCGTTTGGGTTGATGGCTAGGGATTGCTCATACGCGGCTTGTGCCGCCCCGGTCTCTTTGGCCTGATGCTGCACCCAGCCTAAGTTGCGAATCAGTAAAGCGCTGGCCTCTAAGTGCCCCAGCGCCGACAAAATTTGCGCCCCGTTGCCAAGCGCAGCCACCGAGGCGGGCGCCAAGGCCAGCGCCTGCTTGGAGTAGGCCAAGGCATCTACCCAGCGCCCCAGCGCCAACAAGGCCGCCGCCGCATTGCTCCAGGCCATCGCATGGTTGGGTTCCTGCTGAATCATCTGCTGACAAATGTGCAGCGTTTGGTCAAACTCCCCAGCTTGGTAGTGTCGGTTAGATAGCTCTAACCATTGTTCAAGGTTTAGCTCCATAGCTCCGGATTATCCTGCGCACTATTTGCGATTAACCAGCACGATACCCGTGCCCACCAACACCAGCGCGAACACCAACCGCACGGTCACGGGTTCACCCAGCCATCCGGCAGAGAACGCCAGCGCAAACACAGGCGTTAAAAACACAAAGGACGACAGCTTGGTCGCTGGGTAGCGCGCCAAGAGCCACATCCACACCAAATAACTGGCAAACGCCCCTAGCACCGCTTGAATCGCTAACGAGCCCCAGGCAAAGGCGTTCATCTGCACCAGCGTCGCGCCCCAACGCTCGCCAAACGCCAAGGACAGCGGCACCAAGCACAGCGTACTGACCGCCAATTGATAGAACAACAATTTTTCCGCGCTCACCGTCGCTAGCCGCGTGGCGCGAATCACGACCGTCGTTAGCCCCCACAGCGCACCGGCAGCCAGCGCCAAACCATCGCCCAGCCACGAGCCACCACTCAAGTTGTCCATCATGGCAAACACCACTGCCACAAAGGCAAAGGCCAAACCCAGCCACTGCATGGCTCCAAGCCGCTCACTGGCCACAAAGCGCGGCAAGACCAGCGCCACCACAAATGGCGCGGTGTACAAAAAAACGGTCAGGCGCGAAGCACTGGTATGCGCCAAGCCTACATAGAGACACGTAAACTCCAGCGCAAACAAAGTACCCGCCAGCACGCCCGCCGCCAGCGTGCCATCGGACTGAAACAAGCGCACACCGCGCCAGCGACACCACAGCATCAGCACGCATGTCCCTAGCGCAAAACGCATGGCCACCTGCATCACGGGCGGAATCAACACCAACGTGGCCTTCACCAGCGCTTGCTGCCAGCCCCAAAAAATGCAGCAACTGAGCAACAGGCCAATGGCCAAAGCGTCAAGGTGGGTTTTGCGTGAAATAGAAGTTGTCATGGGTTTGGTTTATGCTCACAAAAAAACGGTCATGATCAGCCATGGAAAAACGCGCCACCTTCTCTACTCGCCAACGACATGGTCAGCTCCCGTGGCTGCTGCTTGCACCGCAGCTGGTGATTGTGACGATCTTTTTCTTGTGGCCGGCGGCTCAAGCGCTGTACCAATCTGTCCTGCAAGAGGATGCTTTTGGTACCAGTCGCGAATTTGTTGGACTTGCCAACTTTGCCGCGCTTTGGCAAGACAGCACTTACTGGGGTTCATTTCAAACGACAGCGCTGTTTTCTGGCTTGGTCGCGGGTATCGGGCTTTCTTTTTCGCTGCTGCTGGCGGTCTGCGCCCACCGCGTCGCCTCGTCCACGCTGGGGCGAACCAAGCTGGTGCAAACCTTGTTGATTACGCCCTACGCTATTGCGCCGGTCGTGGCCGCCGTGCTGTGGATGTTTTTATTTAACAGCTCGTTTGGTGTGCTCACCTACGCGCTACACCAACTCGGCGTTAACTGGGACTACGCACTCAATAGCACGCACGCCATGACGCTAATTGTGCTGGCGGCCGTGTGGAAGCAAGTGAGCTACAACTTTTTGTTTTTTCTAGCGGGACTGCAATCCATCCCGCGCTCACTCCTCGAGGCCGCCTCGATCGACGGAGCCAGTCCGTGGCGCAGGTTTTGGACGATTACTTTTCCGCTGCTATCACCCACCACCTTCTTTTTGCTGGTCGTCAACGTCGTCTATGCCTTTTTTGACACCTTTGCTATTGTTGATGCCACCACGCACGGCGGCCCCGGCAAAGACACCGCCATCTTGGTCTACCGCGTGTACTACGATGGCTTTAAGGCGCAAGACCTTGGTGGCTCGTCCGCGCAAAGCGTGATCTTGATGGTGCTCGTTGTGGTGCTGACCATTGTGCAATTTCGCTATGTTGAAAAGAAAGTGAGCTACTAGGATGGTGGAGCGCAGACCCGCCCTCGATTGGCTCGCCCATGGCCTGCTGCTTGTGGGCGTTGTGATCGTTGCCCTGCCGCTTTGGATCGCCTTTGTCGGCTCAACCCACACGTTGGATGCCGTGATCACAAGCCCCATGCCGCTGTGGCCCGGCCAAGAGATGTGGAGCAATTACTCGCACGTCTTATTCAACGGCGGCACCTCGGGCACCCGCGCCCCTGTGCTGCACATGCTGGGCATCAGTTGGGTGATTGCCTGCGTCATCAGCATCGGCAAAATTGCGCTCGCCTTGCTGTCAGCGTTTGCACTCGTGTACTTTCAATTCCGCTTTAAAGCACTGGCGTTTTGGCTTATTTTTATGACGCTGATGCTTCCCGTTGAGGTGCGCATCTCGCCCACCTACCAAGTGGTGAGTCATTTGGGGCTGCTTAACAGCTATACCGGTTTGACGCTGCCGCTGATGGCATCGGCCACTGCCACGTTTTTGTTCCGCCAATTCTTCATGACCATCCCCGACGAGCTCTTGGAGGCCTCGCGCATGGACGGCGCAAGCCCCATGCGGTTTTTTTGGGATGTCGTGCTGCCGCTGTCTAAAACCAATATCGCGGCGCTGTTTGTCATCATGTTCATTTACGGTTGGAACCAGTACCTGTGGCCGCTACTCGTGTCAACCGACGAGTCGTACTACCCCATCGTGATTGGTATCAAACAAATGATTGCCGCCGAAAGCCAAGTCGAGTGGCAGCTGGTCATGGCTACCGCCATGCTGGCGCTTATACCGCCGGTGCTTGTGGTAATCGTGATGCAGCGCTGGTTTGTGCGCGGACTGGTGGATGCGGAGAAGTAACCGCCGCCGCGTCATCGGCAGCGGCGCACCACTCGATCGTCGCTACGCCCTCTTTGCTGAGATTCCATGTCTCTAGTACGCAGTGCTCACCGATTGATGCGTCCAGCGCATCGCCGGGGGATAAAAAATAATCGACCGGTGAGGCATCGGTTGTGACCCAAACGCGCCCACTGATCACACGCAAGGTACCCGCGTGCTCGGTATGCAAACTCATAACGTGGCCATGTGCCAGTTGAAATGATGCGGCAACTCTTTTGAAGCTACACATAAAAGCCTTTCGATGATGGTGAGAGAGGACACGCAATGCTCGCAAATTACCCCCGTAGCGTCCAATGAAAAAATCCTGCACAATTGATGTTTTATTTGCATCAATCCGCTATGCCAGCTCACCCATCCACCAAACGACCTGCGCCGCCCCCGGTTAAAACGCGCAACATTGGCATTGGTCAATTGCGCACGTTTGAGGTCGTGGCTCGGCATCAAAACTTTCGCAGCGCCGCCGACGAATTGGCGCTGACCCAGCCCGCCGTGACACGGCAAATCCAAGCACTTGAACACGATGTCGACGCTTTGTTATTCAATCGGCACACACGTGCTGTGGCGCTCACCCCGGCTGGACGTGCGCTGCTACAAGTCGTGTCGCCTTGGATTGAGCGCCTTGACACCACCGTGCGCAACATCCGAACCGGACTGGCGCGGCAGTCGGTGTCGATTACAACCTTCGCCTCGTTCGCCTCAACGTGGCTAATTCCAAAGCTAGAAGCGTTTCAGCGCGCCCACCCTGACATTGACATCCGCGTTGATGCCAGTGATACCTTTATCAACCTTGATAGCCACGACATGGACTTGGCGCTGCGCTGCGGCACTTACGAGCAAATGCCCAAAGGAGCCATCCGCTTGTTTGACGAGATCATCTCACCCATGGCAAGCCCTTGGCTGCTTAAGTCGCTGCCGCCCATCCAGAGCATGACCGACCTGACCCAGTTCACGCTCATCGAGATGTCGGACGTGACCCCCAACCAAGCCAACTGGCTGACATGGGAGGGCTTTATGCGCCACCACCACAGCAAAATCAAAATAGGCACGCGCTGGCTGCGTTTTAACTACGCCTACCAAACCGTGCAGGCGGCACTAACGGGTCAAGGCGCGGTGCTAGCAAGACTGCCCATGGTCGCCGAAAGCCTAGAAAACGGCGACTTGATTGAGCCGCTACCCAGCGCGAGGCTGACCAGCCCGATGGCGTACTGGCTGATCGCCCGCAGCGGCAGCCTTGATCGCCCCGAGGTGCTGGCTTTCTCTAATTGGCTGCAAAAGCAAGCTCGTCAGACACGTAGCAGCATCAAACTTAAAATGTAGGACTTCTCTTTTTTGCATTTGCGCCCCAACATGACACAAAAAATATCCCTCACCCGTTATTTAGTCGAACAACAACGCAACCACGGGCACATTCCATCGCAGCTGCGCTTGTTGCTAGAGGTGGTTGCGCGCTGCTGCAAAACCATTAGCCACGCCGTCAACAAAGGTGCGCTGGGCGACGTGATGGGCGCGGCCACTACAGAAAATGTGCAAGGCGAAGTGCAAAAAAAGCTCGACATCATCGCCAACGAAGTGCTAATCGAAGCCAACGAGTGGGGCGGTCACTTAGCCGCCATGGCCTCCGAAGAAATGGAGGGCATCTACGTGGTGCCCAACCGCTACCCGCAAGGCGAATATCTGCTGCTGTTTGATCCGCTGGATGGCTCCTCCAACATTGACATCAACGTCAGCATCGGCACCATTTTTAGTGTGCTCAAAAAACCCGATGACCATGACGGCGTGAGCGAAAAAGACTTTCTGCAAAAAGGTACGGCGCAAGTAGCGGCGGGTTACTGCGTGTATGGCCCGCAAACCACACTGGTCTTGACCGTGGGCGATGGCGTGGCCATGTTTACGCTGGATCGCGAACAAGGCAGCTTTATCCTGACGGAAGAAAATGTGCGCATCCCTGAAGACACCAAAGAGTTTGCCATCAACATGAGCAACATGCGCCACTGGGAC
>CAZAIW010000030.1:0-16195 GCA_964485285.1 uncultured Burkholderiaceae bacterium
GGCCAAACTGGAGCAACCGTTACAAGAAGTACGAGCGTCATGTGTGTCAAAAATGAAATGATTCCATAAGCTGGTGGCGAGTTTGAAAAAAAGAACAATAAAAATATCCACGATACTCCCAAAAGCGTAGTACCTAAAATTGCAAATAGTAATTTAAGTTCTGATGCTTTTTTCGTTGATAAATAATATAAATACATAAGATATGATATTGAAAACGAAAACTGAGAAATAACCATAAACAATTTTGCATAGCCATAGGGGTCTCGATTCAATCCATTGGCGATAACGTCAGAGAGCATTCCTGCAAAAAAAATAGCCCAAATAATGCTAAAAATAAATCCCATTAGAGATAACACTACGTTAACAAAAGTAACCCTAATCAGCATGATGAATTATTTTATAAAGATGTACGGAGACACATAAGTCCCACCATAACAGGCTGCGGGAAGATTATTGGCGACGAAACAGCCTCTATGATAGTCATCAATAACCTCCTCTTTTACACAATCACGGCATTTTTCTTTTTTGCTTTTATCGTCTCTAGCTTTCGCATGCTCAGTAACTAGACATTTTCTAATATTATTAATGACAGCATTAGACCCGATGGTACAAATCGATAATAAAATGTTAGCAGCTTTCGACATACCCAAGTTGAGCCAAGAATTCCCATCACCATAACAAATGCCTTCTGCGCGTTTTTCATAGGGACAACCTGATTGAAAAGCCATTTGACCATATTGCTTGCAAACAGAATAATCAGGCGCAACATTTGGTTCCGCGTAGGCAGGAGAACACATCAATGCAGCACTCACGATTTCATCAACTTTTTCAGAAAAATACGCCACCCACTTCGCAGTTTTATCATCTCCATATTGTCTGATTTGCTTTGGGCTGATACTTGATGTGCTTAATGCCGGGCCGATCATGGTCGTATTCAACAATTTATGCGATGGGTCATAACTATAATTAATGGTCTTATTTACTGTTGCATTAATATATTCAGTTATAATTGATGGATCACCCCATGGGGTATAGCCATAATTTGTTCGTATCATTCCTTTTGTTTCTTGGATTATTAGTCCTCTGGAATTATATTGACTTACAATACTTTTGCCACCTCCTCTTGCTAAAGTTATATTACCATGCGAATTATATGTACTGTTAATAGTTTCGTTACTATTTAATTCGCGTACTGTTACCGCATCGCCCAGCGTGTTGTAGATATATCTCAACTTGCCAGTGACAACTGCACTTTGTCCATATGCCGTAGTTGAGCTAACCACGGTCAAGGGTAGGTTATTCACGTCATAGTGCCACCCGCTGGTGAGCATGGGCTGGGTGATGTCCCTTACCGCATTCGCCCCGGCGCTGCCGCTTGCATCCGTGGTGGCGGTTTCGGCTTGCCCGGTGAGGTTGCCCCGCTCGTCGTAGTGATACGCCGTGATTTTGAGCGGCTCTATTCGAAGTTTGGGCAGGTTCCATGTGGGGTGCCAGCGGGTGAGGTAGTGCTTGGCGCTAGTCGTTCCTGCCGCCGTTACGCGGTGTATTTCTCGGTTGTTGTCATCGTAGACGTAGCGGGTGATCGTGCCATCGAATTCTTTGCGCCGCGTGACGTTGCCGTTGGCATCGTACTGGGTGTCGGCTGCGGTGTTGCCGCACAGCGGGTTGGCCGCGCTGGTGGTGGTGGGGCGGATGGTGCCCTGCGCCGTGCTGTAGCTTTGCGTAACGGTCTTGCCTGTGGCTGCCGTGGTGATTTGCGTTGACAGCGGGCTGTAGCTAAAGGTGAGTTTTTCTGCGCCATTCGCTAGTTCGGAGCTGGCTACTTTGCCGTCGGGGTGGTAGCTAAAGGTGCCTATGCGCGTGCCTGTCTCGTCGATGATGCCGGTGAGTAAGTTGTATCCTTCGTAGAGGTACTGCCTACTGGTGCCGTCTTGCCATGTGATTTTGGTGAGTAGGCTGTCGATGCTGTATTGAATCACGCCGCCAGCGGGGTCGATGAGTTGACTCATAGACCCATTATTTTCGTTGTAGCGAAATTGCAGCTGTCTGCCAAAGTGGTTGCTAACGCTAATGAGTAAGCCCGGGTAAGGGGCGATGCTTTTATCGGTCGTGGCGGTGCTGTAGGTCAGGGTGTTTGTCCAGCCGTTGCGCTGCACAACTTTTAGCAACTGGCCACTGGCGTTATAGGTCTCGGTGCTGTCGTCTGCCCATAGGCGCAGGCTCCAGCCAACCCGGTTACCCGCGCTGTCGTTTAGCTCGGTCAGTACGTCAAAGCTGTTGTTGGTTCGTGCCTTCCACTGGGTTCCGTCAAAAACGTAAACGGCATGCTGCCCGTCTTCGCGCGTTACATAAACGGTGCCCTCCGTGCCTCTAGGCATGCTTTCGATGTTTCTGCCCCAGTTATGCATCCAGCCTAGGGCTAAGCCGCTACGCCCTAGTTGGTCGCTACGGTAGGTTCGGTAAAACGACAGTGGATGCGCCCCAGCGCCTATGTAGTCGGTCTCAGTTTTCCACTTGGCACCTGTTCCCGGCGAAACTGGATGAGCCGTTAAGCAAGATTGGTCTTTGGGTGGCTCCACTCGCAGGCACGCAAAGCCGTTATCGGTAAAACCGTCGGGGCAATATGCAGCAACAAATCCTGCGTACCAGACACCAGGTCGAATCACAGGTGTCCCCGGAGTGCAGTACACTTGGCTAGAATACGTTGCCTCACCGCCAAATACGCCAGAAGGCGGACACGAAAAATAGGGAACAAAGCTATAGGCGGCTCTGCCCCTAATCTGGGGCTCGGGCGGATCAATCCGCTCCGTGTGATGAAAAGGTGCGCAAAAGTAATGCCGAACCGAAGGCTCCGGGTCTGCGCAGGCTGACTGGAAAGCATTCGCTATTGGGGCTAGGTAAATCCCGTAACGACGCTCAATAATGCCTATCGCTTGTTGCGGACTCAAAAGGCTATCGTAAAAGATTCTAGGGTCATCGGGGTAAAACTCCGCCACCCGCCACATATAAGGTCTAACGGTCTGATCAGCCTGAGCACTGGCACTGCCGTGCAGTACGAATTGAAAGAGCAGCGCCGCTAGTACAAACAACCACCGCGAGGGTCGAGATTTAAGTAGATGGGCTGTACACACAGTCATGCTCCTTTTGATGAAACCTTTAGTCAAACTTTTGTTTTGATTTCATTATGAATAGCCGCACAAAAAACCAATCTAGGGAATACCCACCCAGCCCATACGGGCCTGAATCGTGGCAGCTTGGTTTTGCAGGTATTCGGAGGTGAAGATACGCCGCTCGAAGTATTTAGGACGCGGCAGCATCACGGCCAGCAGCGCCGCTTCGTGCTCGCTCAGTTTGGCGGCGCTTTTGCGAAAGTAGTGCTGCGCGGCGGCCTGGGCACCAAAAATGCCTTCGCCCCACTCGACGTTGTTTAAGTAGATTTCAAAGATGCGCTGTTTGGACAGCACGGTCTCTAGCATGACCACGAGCACATACTCTTGCGCTTTGCGCAGATACGTACGCTCGCCGCTGAGGAATAGGTTTTTCGCCAGCTGCTGCGTAATGGTGGAGCCGCCCACCGTCTTGGGTGGTTTGCTTGGCTTGGCGGGAGGCGCAGCTGGAGCTTTGTTGGCTTTGGCACTCGATGGGGTTGGGGGTTTGGCTTTGTTTCTTTCCGCTAGTCTTTGCGCCTGCTGCTCGGCCAGTTTGTTTTTATCCCATGCCTTTTCGATGGCCGCCCAGTCCACGCCGTCATGGTCGGTAAAGCTCGCATCTTCAGAGGCAATGATGGCGCGTTTGAGGCTGGTGCTAATGCCCTCGTAGGGCACCCATTCTTGCTGCCACGCAAAGCGCCAAGGCGCGGGTTTGCTGGTGGCGATGAGGTAGAGGTTAGCACGCTCAAAGCTGGTGGACTCTACATCGACCCAGCGCATCATGATGACGCGCAGCAAGAAAAAGGCCTGTAGCACCGCCCCCGCCAGTGCAAGCAGTACAGCAAAGCGCAGCAGATTTTTTTTGAGAGCGTCCATGCTGTTTATTGACTCATCAAGCTGGTCTCTAGCACTTGATCTTTGGTGAACTGAAAGCGTGAGACCACCACCAATTGATCGGCCGTGCGGCGCATGGTTTTGCTAAAAGCCGCAAATGGCGAGGCCTGCTGAACAATAGCCTTAGCACGGCGGTCAAGCTGTTTATCGCCCGAGCCGCCGTTGACCACTTCGGTGCTGAGCAGCTCGCCGTCGTAGTTGACCGTCATCAGCATGGTGAGCTCGCCATACAGCTTGCGTCCCGCCACGGTTGGAAAGTTGTCCGTGCCTACGCGCTCGATTTTGCGGCGCAAGTCGTCGTAGTAAAGAGCGTAGGCTTCTTGCCGCGTGGCGGGGCTGATGTAGCGTTTTTTGGGGCGGGCGTTCTCCTCGTTGATGCGCCGCTCGATCACAGCGAGCAGCTTGATGAGCTGCTTGCGCTTTTTCTCTTGCTCCGCCTCATGCGCCGTTTTGACCACTTTGGGATCGGGTCTGGGCAGACGCGCCACTTGCTCTTTGATGTCGGCCAGCATGCGCATTTGCTGCGCTTGCAGTTGTTCGATTTTTGCGCTTGCCTCTTCAGCGGCCAAGCCCATATCGGTCAGCTGACTGTTGGGCAGGGGACTGCTCGCCAAGCCTTTATCGGCCTCGCCTCCGCCATTTAAACGGTACTGCGCAATGGCCTGAGCCTTGACGCTTAAGTCCTCTAACTTTTCGTTGGCCTTGGCGTTGACCAGCACGACCTCTAGCGGCGTGTCTTGAAACACGCGGTTAAAGCCATCGGGGTCTACAAAGCGAGCCGTCAGTAAGGCGACATGTATGAGCACCGACACCGCCAAAGCCACCTGCAAGGTGGTCAGTTGTTTGAGTCGTTGGATCACGCGCTGGACGAGGGTCATGATGGAGCAGGTCGGTGCTGGAGGCTAGGTCGCAAGGTCTTCATTGACATCGATAGCGACGGCCACGGTTGTGAGCTGCGCGGCGCTTGATTCATCTTGCTCATCGTCCTGATCGTCCTGATCGTCGCTGGAAGGCTTGGCGCTGTCGTCGCCTGCGTCCAAGTCCAGCCGCTCGATGAGCACGCCGGATAGCTCCAGCGCGATCAAGTCGATGTTGCCCAGTCGCACGCGGATGTGCGCACCACGCGGCAGCTCTTTGCTGCCCAGCACGGGCAAGACAAGGGGCAATTCATCGGCGCGCACCAGACCGTCTTTCATGACCGTCGCGCTCAGCTCGGTGATGGCGTTTTGCTGGATGTACTTGAGCGTCCAGTAGCGCTCCATCGTGCTTTGAAATTGGTTGTAGCTGGCGTAGGCCTCTTCAAAGCCGGCGATGATGGCAAACAGCGCCGCATCTTTGGGCTTGAAGGGAGCCGCCAATGCCGCCGTTGCGCCGTGCTGGGCAGCAGCGATGATTTGCCACTGGTTGACCAAATCGGTGTAGCGGCGCAGTGGCGAGGTGCTCCACGCATAGGCGGCAACGCCAATGCCCGCATGGGGTAGCGCTTTGGTGCCCATGCGCACTTTCACGCCAAACCCTAGCGAGGCTTGGCTGCGGTAAATCGCGGGCACGCCCAGCGTGGCCAGCCACGCGCCCCAGGTGCTGTTGGCCACGATCATGCACTCGGCCACGATCAAGTCCAGCGGCGCACCGCGCACTCTTGGAGCAATCGCCACGCGCTCGTCGCCTTGAATGGCAGCGTCCAGTGGCTTGTCGAGTTTGAAGCTGTAGTCCGGCCGATTGAATGTCTCGGGCTTGCCGCGCACCAGCTCACGCTGGGCTTTGAGATGCTGCGCCAACTGAAACAACCACGACAGCTCGGGGCGCAGCTCGCTCACCTCGGCTGGCGTGTCGTCCACGCGCTGCGACGCATCGGCCAGCCAATCGGTGGTGACGATGTGGTCAATTAAGTCGTAGCGCAAGTTGGCGACGATGGGCACGCGCTCGATCTTGGTCACAAAACCTTTAACGGCAAAGCTGGCCGCGTCGTAGGTGACGTAGAGCGAGACCGCTGGCTTGGCCTCTTGCTCCAGCCGCTCTAGGCTGGATGCCGCTTGCAGCGTAAACGGTGCCACCAGCGCATCGGGCAGCATGGTGATTTTTTGTCCGGGCATGTAGACCGTGGACAGCCTCGCACGCGCCCATTTGTCCGCTGCATCGTCCAGCGCCATGCCCAGCGCGGGCGCGGCAATGTGAATGCCCAGCGTCACCTCGGGCGAGCCCAGCCCTTGCACGGAGAGCGCGTCGTCAATCTCGGTGGTGGCCGCGTCATCAATCGAAAAAGCACGAATTTTTGCAGGCACCCCCTCTGTAAGCCTTGCGCTGATTGGCTTGCTGGCTAGGTGCGCCTGCAAGTGCCGTGCCAATTGGCCTGCGGGCGAGGCGCCTGTTGAAAATGCGGCTCCAGAGCCTGTTCCAGAGCCTGTTTCGGGGCTTGTTTTCGAGCCGACATCCAGACCCGTGTCAAACAAAAATCGCTGCCAATGAAACTGGTAAGGGCTGCTGATCGCACCCGCCGTTTGCAGTAGCAGCAAAGGCGGCGTTTGCGTGCTACGCGCCGCTTGCACCACGGCCTTGTACTCGGGTGCATTTTTGTCGGGCTTGAACAAAATTTTGTAGAGCTGCGTTTGGATGGCATCCGGGCACTGACCCGCCGCCAACTGCTGCGCCCACGCCTCGATTTGCGCGAGTTGCTCTTTCTTTTTCTCAATCGCTGCCAGCGCCAAAGCCAGCGTGGCGGCATCGGCTTTTTTGAAGCGCCCCTTGACCGAGCCACGCCGAAAGTAGTGCGGTGCCCCATGCAGCGCAAACAGCATGGCGGCTTGCTCGGTGAGCGTGGCTTGGCTAGAGAAATAATCCTGCGCAAGCTGCGCAAAACCGAACTCTTCTTCACTAGCAAACTCCCACGCCATCGCAAGGTCAATCTCGGGCACGAGCGCGGTGCTAGCCGCCACAAGTGCCGCTGGCTGGGGCGAATCAAAGCACAGCAGCATGTGCGTGCTTTTAACCTTTTGCCGCTTGCCAGAATCAAGTTCGATTTGGCTGCTGGTGTCGGTCTGGCTCATCACGCGCCCGGTGAGCAATTTGCCGGAGTCTTCAAAGAGTGCATACGTCATCCGTCCTATTGTCCCATGCGCGGATAATGGGTGGATTGTCTCCTTGCTGCCTCTTGTTATGGCTCACATTCTCGAACAACCCACCCCCTTTCAACGCCTTATTTTTGTGGTGCAAAGTTTTGATCTCCCCCTAGTCAGCGCCGTTGGTGTGCTGGCGCTCATTGGGCTAATCAATATGTTTTCGGTCGCGCATGGCTACGACTGGCGCTTTATCGACCACCTGCGTAACATCGTCATTGCCACGTTGGTCATGTTTGCTGTGGCGCAAATCCCGCCCCAGCGTCTGATGACGCTGGCTGTGCCGCTTTATACCGTCGGTGTCGCACTGCTGATTGCCGTGGCTTTATTTGGCTTGACCAAAAAAGGCGCTAGGCGCTGGATCACGATCGGCATCACGATCCAGCCCAGCGAAATTTTAAAAATCGCCATGCCACTCATGCTGGCGTGGTGGTTCCAAAAGCGCGAGGGGCAGCTGCGTCCGCTGGATTTCTTGGTCGCAGCCGTGCTGCTGGCCATCCCGGTTGGACTCATCGTCAAGCAGCCTGATTTGGGCACCGCGATCTTGGTGCTGTCGGGTGGCCTTTATATTTTGTTTTTTGCTGGCCTAAGCTGGCGCTGGATCATTCCTCCCGTCCTAGCGGGCGTGGTCGGCGTGGGTTTGCTGCTCGCGTTTGAAAGCACGCTGTGCGCCGAGGATTTTGTCTGGCCGCTCTTGCACGAGTACCAGCGCCAACGCATTTGCACCTTGCTTGATCCGTCGATAGACCCCTTAGGCAAAGGCTTTCACATCATTCAAGGGATGATCGCTATCGGCTCAGGTGGTATCTTGGGTAAGGGCTACTTTCAAGGAACGCAAACCCATCTAGAGTTCATCCCCGAGCGCACCACCGACTTTATTTTTGCCGCCTTCTGCGAAGAGTTTGGGCTCTTGGGTGCGCTGATTTTGATCGTCACGTTTGGCTTTTTAATTTTGCGCGGCCTAGCGATCTCGCTGGCCGGCCCCACCTTGTTTGCGCGGCTACTGGGCGGCGCGGTGACGATGATTTTTTTCACCTACGCCTTTGTCAACATGGGCATGGTCAGCGGCATCTTGCCGGTGGTCGGCGTGCCGCTACCCTTTATCAGCTATGGCGGCACCGCCATGGTGACACTGGGGCTGGGCGTTGGCATCTTGCTCTCCATCGCTAAAGCGCGGCGCTTGGTGCAGACTTAAAAGCTACGCGCGGCGCGTCATCTCCAGCGCCAACGTGCGCCACCCCTTACTGGCCAGTGTGTGCTGGTTCATCGCCTGCCAAAAATCAAGCGCCATCGCCTGCGCTTTTGCCTGCACATGAGCGTCACGAACCACGGTGGTAGGCTGCACAAAAACGCGATAGCCCGGCTCATCACGGAACTCGCTAGGGCGATAAACCATGGGCAGCATGTCATAGATGGGTGCCAGCGTGAAGTGCGGGTTATCGATCTGGTGGATGTCATCCACATAAAGACTGAGGTTGCCAAAATGCATGTCGGTGTTACCAATCAAACGACCAAATTCGTACACCACCTGCACGGTCAGCAGGTCTTGCGCCGAGAGTCGTTTTTGCTGGTGCAAGGCCGCGCAAGTGGCCACCCAGTGTTGCCGTGCGCCACCGACAAACGCTTCGTGAACACTGGCTAGCGCAAGCACAGCAAACAAGACTTGATCCAGTGTCCAGCGCTCGGGATGGGGATCAGCAAAACCCATGCTTGCACCGCGTAGCTTGCCCAAAAAACCCTGCAAACGAAGCGGCTCTAAAAACCAAGGCAGCGTCCCCTCAGTCGTCATGCGCCAGCGCCGCATCGCGGGATGCGTGGCCTCGACATACAGACGCTTACCCGCCAAAAAGCACAAGCCACGTGTATCGACAAGCTATTTTTATTTGCTACTTTAATTTTTGATCTTAAAATAGCAAAACTATGCAGTTCTTCAGATCATCCGCATCCCTACTGATGCAAGCGCTGGCCGACTACCCTGTCGTGGTCGTGACGGGCGCGCGTCAAGCCGGAAAATCGACCCTGATTCGTCAGTCGTTGCCAAGTTGGCGGATGGTGTCACTAGAGGACATCGATCTGCGCCGCTTTGCGCAAGCAGACCCGCGCGGCTTCTTAGCGCTCTATCCCGCGCCGCTGATCATTGACGAGGTGCAGCGCGTGCCCGAGCTGCTCTCGTATATCCAAACCTTGGTTGATCGCACCGGGCAGATGGGGCAGTACGTGCTATCGGGTTCGCAGCAGTTCTCGCTGCCAGCTGGCGTGACGCAAAGCTTGGCGGGACGTGCCAGCTTGATCGAGTTGCACCCACTTCGTCTCAAAGAAATAGCGGATGGCAGCAGCAAAAAACCATCGCTGAATCAACTGCTGCTGCAAGGCGGCTACCCTGCGGTTCATGCAAGGCAGCTTGACCCCACGCGCTACTACGCCGACTACGTGGGTAGCTACATCGAGCGCGATGTGCGCAGCCTCTCTGCCGTGCAAGACCTTGGTAACTTCCAGCGTTTTATGCGCCTGTGCGCAGCGCGAACCGGGCAATTGCTCAACCTCAATAGCCTCGCGAACGATTGCGGCATCTCGCACCCCACCGCACAAGCATGGATGAATTTATTAGAGGCCAGTTATGTGGTATGGCGCATCGCGCCCTACCACCGCAATTTTGGCAAACGCTTGGTGAAAGCGCCCAAGCTGTACTTTTTAGATACCGGACTTTGCGCTTGGTTGCTTGGCATTACCAGCGCCGAACAACTGGCGAGTCACTATGCGCGGGGCGCATTGTTTGAGACGTGGGTGGTGACCGAGGCACTGAAATGGCGCGCCGTACGCGGCGACAAGCAGCCTGTCTATTTTTGGCGCGACAACATTGGCAACGAAATCGATGTCCTGTTAGAGCAGGATGCGGGGCTTACGCTTGTCGAAGTCAAGTCGGGACAAACCTTCCAAAACGAGTGGGTGCGCAGCTTAGATACGGTGCAAAGGCATGTGGGTCTTCCTGTACAGCGGGCGCTCGTTTATGGTGGCGATCTACCGCAAACCCGCGCCGATATTGCGGTCATTCCTTGGCGCGAACTGGTGTTAGCGGGCTGATATGCGCACATCAGCAAAGCGCACCATCATATCAGCGCTACCCTAGGCGATGGTGCGCGTATGAAGCTGCTGGCCAAAGACACTCAGTTAGCACTTAGCATGGCCGCCAAGGCAGGCGCCGACTGTCTTAGCGGGCCTTCTGCCGCGCAAGCCTTTACAGATGCGGCTCGCCAAGGGTATGCCGATTTAGATGATGGAGCGCTGCTGGCGTTTTTCCGTCAACGCTTCAGCGCAGCAAAAGCGGCAAACTCCCACTCGCGCATCGCCAGCAACAAGGTGTAGCCCTCGCGCTGCTCGGGTTTGAGCTTTTGATCGGCTAGGTGCTGATTCGCAAAGTCTTGCGCCACGCGCTGCAATCGCTCCAAGAACTCCGGTGCATGCACTTTGCTCACCTGTCCATGCACCAGCAGCAAACCTTCGTTAGCGCCATCGAATCCGCCCGAAAAATAATCCAGCACCGCGTGCTCCCGGAAGAACTGCATCACCGGGCCGTGCGCCCGCCACTTAAACGTTTTGGCCAGCTTGAGTGTGTAGCGGTTCATGGGGCGCAGTGCAATGATGCCAAGGCGATCCAGCCGCGCAAAATACGACACGCATTCCGCTTCGCTCAGCCGATATTCCTGCGTGATTTGCGCGAGCGTCCACGAGCTAAGCACACAGATGGCCACCAACATCAGTTTTTGATTGCCCACCAAACTGCGCTCTTGCTCTAGCGTGAGCTCCGTCACCAACGGTTGGTTATCGGCCACTTGCCGCGCCACATGCGCAAAGTCGATTTTGAGCGCCCGGCACATGGCATCAATTTTGCCAAGCGAGACATCACCCTTGGTATGGGTCGCCAACATGCGCTTGACGCTGGACTCGGCCATGCCGAGCTTTTTAGCCAGCGCTGCGTAGGTCATGCCACTGGCCTTTAGTTCGCGCTTAATAACGTGGATGATTTGGATACTACCGATCATATTTTGTACTTGAAGTTCATTTGTTTGATACTTTACAGATATTGCATGACAAAACGATCAGGGGAAACCAGACTAGCCACCATCTTCAACTGCTCATAAAAACGAACCATGCTTCAGCTGGAACGCCGCACTTTTTTCATCGTCGTCTTAATGGTGACTCTTGGACTGGTCGGACACTTCACGTATCCGATCAACTCTGAGGTTGCAAAAGACCTGATCGTGAGTCTCGGTTTGCACAATAACTTGGGCGGTCATCACTTTGCCGATCAGCAAATGTGGATGGGCATCCCCAACACCGCAGACGTGCTATCCAATTTGCCATTTGCTATCTTTGGCATTTGTGGACTTTGGCTGCAAGCTCAAGCAGATAAAACATCCGCGCAATGGATGCATGGTCGGGCGTGGGTGCTCTCGCTGTTTTTTGTCGGCCTCATCTGTACGGCCATCGGCTCTAGCCTCTACCACCTTGCCCCCAGTAACAAGACGCTTGTCTGGGATAGAGCCGGTATGGCGTTTGCGTTTGCAGGCTTACTGGGTATCGCCGCATCTGAGCGAATCAGCGCAAGAAGCGGGTTGTGGCTCGCATGGGCGAGCCTGTCGCTAGGCCTTGTTTCACTCGCCGTGTGGGTTCGTACCGACGATGTGCTTCCATGGAGCATCTTCCAATTTGGCGGCATGGCTTTGGTACTCGCGCTGGCATTGATCAAACCCGCTTCGCACTCGCTGGGTATTTCCCTCGTTTGGGTGATCGTGCTCTACGGTGCGGCTAAAGTATTCGAGTCCGCCGATCAAGCCATCTTTGACGCGACGTGGCATACGTTTAGCGGTCATACACTCAAGCACTTGGTGGCAAGTTTGGCGGCGCTGCCTGTGATTGGGGCGTTACAGTATTTATTTTTAATTAAAGGAAAACCATGAAATCGCAAATTCAAAAACCAACGGGGGCTTTTATTGCCGCAGCATGGGCGGCGCTGCTTATTGGCATGATCACTTTTGGAATAGGTCTGTGGAATTCCAATTTACAACTAAACGAAAAAGGGTTTTATTTCACCGTCTTGATGTATGGCTTGTTCGCAGCGGTCTCGCTACAAAAGTCGGTACGCGATAAGCTCGACAACATCCCGGTGACGGGGATTTATTTTGGATTGTGCTGGGTGTCCGTGGCTCTAGCCATACTGCTCTTGGCCGTAGGGCTTTGGAACGCCAAGCTAGAAGACAGCGAAAAAGGGTTTTATGCCATGTCGTTTTTGCTGGGTCTTTTTGGTGCCATCGCGGTACAAAAAAATGTGCGCGACTTAACCGCATTTTCTGACGACCTTATGCCTGCCAACTTGGCTGCATCCGACGATACCGCACACGACGCTTAATGGCATGGAATGCGGCGAAGGGAAGCAACATGAACTTACTGTTCACTTTTATTTGGAAAGCCTTTTTGTGGCTGGTATTGATTCTCTCGGGAGTACTCATGGTGGGAGGAGGGCTGTGCGCGATTGTCTTGACCTTCACCGGCCTAGGCGGTTCCGGCGGACTCCGTGGACTGTTGCTGATCGCTATTGGTCTTATGGTCGCGTGCTTTTTTATCTACCGAGCCTGTCTGCGCATCATATCCCCTCCTGTCACCCCCGATACGCCCGCAAAGTTGCCTGAAGCACCGCAGCAGGAGCAGCAACCATGAACCCCAACTACCATCGCCGCGCAACCGCACTTGGCGTGAGTCTATTGGCACTTGTTGGCGGCGGCGGCTGTGCAACCGCTTTGACCATGTCCGGCAGCAAGGGGACGACCATCACAAAACCCGGCGATCTTGTTTTGGACGACACCATCGTGGCATTGGGACGCCCCGATGCTGCATTTGCCAAGCAAATCAATAACCCGCGTGCGATCGCTTTTTTCGGCAAAGCGAATACGTATTTGTTGGTGACGGGCGGCGAGCGCTTATTAGGCTTTGCGCAAGACTTAGACAGCAAAAAAATTGCCCTGATCAAAGATAGCGGCATGCTTTTTTTAAAGGATAAGACTGTCTGGGGCAGCTTGAAATTCACCTACACGGCACCCAGCATAAGCGCCGACGAGGAAGCCCGTCTGCGCAAAGCAGGATTCACCAAAACAGCTAACGCGGATGTTTATGCGGCAACGGTTTACATACAGGGCGCTGTTTATCCGGCGATGAGTTTGGGCTCTCAAACAAGTGGCTCACTGCACCAAGCACGCGAGCTTTCTTTTCGGTCTGCGCCAACCACGGAGACAAAACCTGACTTGAGCAAAATCATCACGCTGCCTCTGGCCGTTGTGGTCGATATTGTGACGGCACCGTTGCAACTATTAGGCTTTTTGGTGTTTATGGTTGGCATGGGTGCTTCCAAGTGATTCGCGACCCACAACTCGCCCATGTGGTGCATTACGTTTTTGAGTGGGCGGCACTGGTTACAGGATTTTGGTTTTATCGCCGCATTCGCCAAAGCAAAGGTCAAAGTGGCATCCTTGAACCAACCGCCTTTCTTGTGGTGCTGGGTTGCATCGTTGGCGCAGCGATTGGTAACAAGCTCGTTTTCTGGTTGGAGTTTCCGCATTTGTGGGCAGCCCACGCCGCCGACCCCATGGCTTGGTTGATGGGGCAATCCATTGTGGGGGGCTTGTTGGGCGGTTGGATTGGCGTGGAGCTAGGCAAGAAAGTCGCAGGTGTTACCACGCGCACAGGCGATGACTTTGTGATCCCTATTTTGTTTGGCATCTTGATAGGGCGCATCGGCTGCTTTCTTGCTGGCCTAAACGACGGCACTTACGGGGTAGCGACCACATTGCCTTGGGGCGTGGATTTTGGCGATGGCGTCTCGCGCCACCCCACGCAGTTATACGAGTGGCTGCTGGCGGCGGCGGCTTTGCTCACTTACGCGCGGTGGTCATCGCCGCTACGTCGCCAAGCGGGGCTGGCGTTTCGCGTTTTCATGCTGGGTTATTTGTGCTGGCGATTTTTATCGGAGTTTATAAAGCCAAACCCCTATGCTTATCCGCTGGGTTGGAGCGGGATTCAGTGGGTCTGCTTGCTGGCGATTCTCATCATCGGTACGCATCTTGTGCGGACAGCACGACCCAGAACAAATCACTGATATTTTTATTCCTTGCTTTATGTCACGCAAAAATCGTCCTTATCTTTTTTACGACACCACACAATCTATTTGTTCGACGTGTCTGCGCCCTGTAGAGGCCAAAATCATTTTTAAAGACGATAAGGTCTACATGGACAAATGGTGTCCAGAGCATGGCATGGAGCGCGTGCTCATGAGTGACGACATCGACTATTACCGCCTTGGCCGTGAAGTGTTTGTTAAGCAGCCCGAAATGCCTCAAACATTCAATACGCCCATGCAATACGGTTGTCCCTACGACTGCGGCTTATGTCCAGACCATATGCAGCACTCGTGCTTATCCATTGTCGAAATCAACGATCATTGCAACTTGAATTGCCCTATCTGCTATGCCGACAGCGGCACCCATCGACTAGAACAAAAAACGCTGACCCAAGTCATCGCGATGTTGGACACCGTTGTGCGCAATGAGGGTGAACCCGATGTGGTGCAAATCTCCGGTGGCGAGCCCACGTTGCACCCACAATTTTTTGACATCTTAGATGCCGCGAGGGCACGCCCCATCAAGCACCTCATGCTCAACACCAACGGCATTCGGATTGCACAAGATCAGGCCTTTGTTGATCGCTTAGCAGGCTACGGGCCGCGCGGTTTCGAGGTCTATCTACAGTTTGATTCTTTACGCGCTGAGGCGCTGCAAAAATTACGCGGGGCAGACCTGACGCGCATTCGCAAACAGGCTTTGGAGCGCTTAAACGCGGCGGGCATTTCAACCACCTTGGTGGTCACTGTGCAGCGCGGAACCAACGACATGGAGCTTGGTGAGATCGTCCAGTTTGCGCTGACCCAACCCTGCGTGCGCGGCGTCACGTTTCAACCGGTGCAAGAGGCCGGGCGCACCGAGGGTCATGACGACTCGATGCGCCTGACGGTCAGTGAAATACGCCGCCGAATCGCTGAACAAAGTGGTGTGTTTACGCTGCCCGACATCGTGCCCGTTCCGTGCAATCCCGATACGCTGGCGATGGGCTACGCCATCAAAATGGGAGAGGGCGAAAATCAAGTGGTTCAGCCATTGACACGTTTTTTAGACCCCAAAACCTTGGTCGAAGGTTCAGGTAATACGATTGTGTTTGAACGAGACGAATCGCTTAAAGAACAAGTGTTCAAACTTTTTTCCACCAACCACTCCCCCGACTCCCAGGCCAACTGCCTGAGCGAGTTGATGTGCTGTCTGCCACAAATAGCCGCCCCGCAAGGCTTAGGCTACGACAACGTGTTTCGCATTTTGATCGTGCAGTTTATGGATGCCACGAATCTTGACATTCGTGCACTTAAAAAGTCCTGCATTCACTTTGCAACCCCCGACGGGAAGATGATTCCTTTTGAAAGCTATAACTTGTTTTATCGGGGCGAGAGGCAGCAGCAACTCCAAACCATTCGCAGCGAATTAAGCCAATCCTTTCAACACCGCAAGCAAGCAAAGGCTGCCCCATCAAGCGCCCCGATCAGTTTTATGGAGAACCCTCATGTCCGATCCTAATTCCACCCCCCACCCCAACCAATTTGCTCTTTTAAAACAACGCCGCTTTGCGCCCTTCTTTTGGACGCAGTTCTTGGGCGCGGCGAACGATAACCTGTTCAAGTTTGCGCTGACGGTGATGGTGACGTATCAACTCACCACCTCGTGGTTGCCGCAAAAACTAGCGGGGCTGGTCATTGGTGCCGTTTTTATTTTTCCGTTCTTGCTGTTTTCGGCCACCAGCGGCCAGATGACGGACAAGTGGGACAAAACCACCATGATTCGGTTTGTGAAAAATTTAGAAATTGTCATCATGTTGGTGGCGGCATATGGTTTTTACACAGCGCATGTACCGGTGCTGCTGGTTTGTGTTTTCTTGATGGGTTTGCAC
>CAZAIW010000031.1:0-15945 GCA_964485285.1 uncultured Burkholderiaceae bacterium
CGCACTGCTTAAATAACGAGTCTTTACTCACTTAGAGTCCCTACTTGGTGGTGTTTTTGCTGGGGTTGCAGGTGGTAAAAATTTCAAGATCAAACGGCTCCAACCCTTGCGGTAATTTTTCTAGTACCAGCTTTTCGTCGCCGTTGGACAGGGTCTCCATTTTGAAGCTGGTACCTTGGCCATTGACCAGCACCCGTGCCAAGTTCAAATCTTTGCCATCTAATTTCAGCGCTTGCTCGGGCACGTCTGGGTTGCGCCGCACACGCATTTTTGACAGCACACGGGTCTTGCTGGGGTCAAGGTCAATGGTGAGGTCAACGCTGTCAATCCAAAAGGCGGGGGCGGTGTAGTCGGCTAGGCGAGTGGTGGGAGTGGCAGTAGGGGTCATAGCAAGCAGCAGGGGAAAGCAAAAGAAGACTTGCTCGCGTGATGCGCGAGCAAGGGACGGCGCATTTTAAAGGGCACCCAAAATAACTCTCTTTATGCTGCGCAAAAGTTTTCTGCGTTTTCGTGGACGCTTAGGTGATCACCTGCTCGCCATTTTTAATTTTCGTTAAGCTGCTAATAGATGTTGTCCAAATGAGCCCGTCGCCTGTTTGTCCAGTACGGCAGTGCTGCACCATGGTTTGAATGATGGTTGGGCATAGACTTTCCTCGGCTAGGATGTAGATCATCAGTTTGGGGGAATAGTCCGTCAACGCCTCGGCATCACTTTGTTTCTTAATAAGCTTGGGAGCTGTAAAACCTTCGACTTTGGCGATGCTTAAACCTGGAAAGTCGGGCAAAGAGCGTAGTGCATCTCTTAGTGCGTCTAACTTGTTGGGGCGAATAATGGCGCGTATTTCTTTCATGATGACTCTCCTGTTTAGGCCTCTACGGGTGTTTCGTCAAACCAGCGGTATAAAGTGGGCAATACCACTAGGGTGAGTAGAGTTGATGAGATCAACCCACCAATCACAACAATGGCCAGTGGTTTTTGCACCTCTGAGCCAGGTCCTGTTGCAAATAAGAATGGAATCAAGCCAAGCAAGGCAACGGTCGCGGTCATCATGACGGGTCTAAAGCGCATCACACAGCCTTCTCGCACAGCCGAAGCGAGGTCTTTACCGTCTTCGCGTAGCTTGCGGATGCAGCTGACTAGCACCACGCCGTTGAGTACAGCAATACCCCATAGCGCAATAAAGCCAACGGATGCGGGAACGCTCAAGTATTCCCTTGTTAAAAACAGTGCAATGATGCCACCTATCGAGGCAAAGGGCAGCACCAAAATGATGAGGGACGCTAATTTCATAGACCTAAACAACATGAAGAGCAGGAAGAAAATAGCGGCGATGGTCAGGGGGACGATCACCATTAACGTGCCCATAGCGCGCTGCATATTTTCAAATTGACCACCGTAAGAGAAGTAGTAGCCGTCAGGCAGTTTGACTTGTTCGTCAATTTGTGCTTGCACCTCTTTCACAAAGCCAGCCAGATCGCGTCCTTCAACATTAGCGCCTACTACCACTCGGCGTTTACCACTTTCCCGGCTTACTTGAGCAGGCCCGTCCAGTAGCGTAATTTGTGCCACGGAATACAGCGGTACCATGGCTCCGTCTGGCGCACGTAGCATGGTGTTTTTGATTGATTCGATGGAGTTGCGAGCACTCTGTGCAAAGCGCACGGCTACACCATAACGGCGTTCGCCCTCGTAGAGTACGCTTACTTCTTTGCCGCCAATAGCGGTTTCTATCAAGGCGTGTACATCGGCGACATTGATGCCGTGGCGTGCAATCGCTTTGCGATCCACGTCAATGGTGAGCGATTGTTGTCCTGACAAGCGCTCAATACGGATATCTTTAGCGCCGGGCACCAATTTGAGTATTCGTGCGACTTGTTCAGAGAGACGTTTGAGTTCGTTTAAATCATCGCCAAAGACTTTGATAGCCAGTTGTGAGCGCACACCCGTCACCATTTCATCAACGCGCTCGGCAATGGGTTGTGACAGCACGATTTGTACCCCGGGTATAGTGGATAGACGCTTGCGGATGTCCTCATCAATGACATCTTGCGAACGATCCGATTGAGGGTCAAGCAGCACAATAGGGTCTGATTCGTTAGGGCCAGCTGGATCGGCAGGTGATTCCCCTCGACCTAACTTTGAGACCACCATGCGTACGCCTGGAACTTCCGCTACTTGCTTCATCGCGGCCATTTCCATGCGAATCGACTCATCCAGAGAAATGCTAGGTACACGGTTGATTTGAGGGGTAAGCGCTCCTTCTTTCATCGTGGGCATAAACGATTTGCCCAAAAATGGGAAGAGTGCCAACGAGCCGATGAGCAGTGATATGGCTACGATCACCGTGATGCGATGCTTGGCTAGTGCGTTATCGAGCAGTCGTAAATAGCCGCGCTTGAGCGTGGCAATGATTTTGGTGTCGTGATCGGCGCCGCCCTTCAAAATATAGGCGCACAAAACAGGCGATAAAAATAAGGATACGGTCAGTGACACCGCTAGCGATATGGCAATGGTTAGAGCCAATGGTGCAAATAATTTGCCCTCTATGCCTTGCAGCGTCATCAAAGGAAGAAAAACGAGGATGATGATGGCAATGCCAAAAATAGTCGGTGTGGCTACCTCCATGGTGGCTTGCAAAATAACACGTAGTTTGTTGACCCCTTCAGTCTTTGCTTCTCCCAGTCTATGAAAAACGTTTTCTACGACGACCACGGTAGCGTCCACCATCAGGCCAATGGCAATCGCCAGCCCTCCCAGCGACATTAAGTTAGCCGATATGCCGTAACGATTCATCAAAATGAAGGTGGTCAGTGGGGTGATGAGGAGCGTCGCAACCACAATCAAACTAGATCGGACATCTCCTAAAAAGATGAATAAGACGACAACCACTAAAAAAATGCCTTCAATTAAAACCTTGCCTACCGTCCAAAGCGCTGAGTCCACTAGCTCGGTGCGGTCGTAAAACGGCACAATTTTTAAACCATCAGGCAGCATACCTTTGGCATTGATTTCTTCGACCTTGGCTTTCAGTCGGGTCACAATTTCTTTGGCGTTACCCGCTCGTACCATTAGCACAATACCCGATACGCTTTCGGTGTACCCCCCTTTGATAATGGCACCTTGGCGCACTTCGCTGTCTATTTTGACTTCCGCTAGGTCACGAATAAAAACAGGGATACCCTGCTGCTCCTTCACCACGATATTGCCGATGTCTTCGGTAGTTCGAATCAAGCCCACACCGCGAATCAGGTACTGTTCGGTTACTTGGGGCAAAATGCCGCCTCCCGCATTGGCGTTGTTACTGCTAACGGATTGAACAATTTGCTGGATCGATAGGTTGTAGTGCCTTAGCCGCTCAGGATTAACAAGCACTTGGTACTGCCGTACATAACCGCCTTGTGAATTGATTTCCGCCACACCAGGAATGGAACGCAGCAAAGGGCGTACGATCCAATCTTGCACAATGCGGCGCTGCGCAAGCTCTTGAGGGGTGAGTGCACGTTTGCCGTCATCGGGGTGATCGAGTGTGTATTGGTAGACCTCACCCAAACCCGTGCTGAGGGGCCCCAGAACAGGCGTGACACCCGCAGGCATCCGCTGGCTGACTTCAATCAAGCGCTCAGTTACTAACTGACGAGCAAAGTACACGTCGGTTTTATCGGTAAATACGAGCGTGATAATGGACAGTCCACTTTTGTTTAGCGAGCGCATTTCAACTAAACCGGGTAATCCCGTCATGGCAATTTCTAATGGAACTGTGACAAAGCGCTCAATTTCTTCGGGTGATCGGCCGCTAAATTCGGTGGCGACTTGAACTTGGACATTGGTGACATCGGGAAAGGCATCTACCGACAATTTAGTGGCTTCGCGTAGACCAAAGCCACAAAGTACCAAAGCCAGTACAACGACAAGTAAGCGCTGCGATAACGCTGTGCGTATAAGTGAGTTGAGCACTGTGTTACTCCAATTCAGTGCGTTTACGCTCGTTATTCAAATGAAAAGCTCCCTCGGTAACAACAGGAGTACCTACCGTGAGTCCCTTATGAACAGGGCGAAATCCGTTAGAGGCGGGTCCTACATCAACCTGTGTCAATCGAAAACGCAAGGGCGCTATTTGTACGTAAACATGATCTTTATCCGACTCGCGCACAACAGCACTGGCAGGTACGGCTAGGGTGTTAATGGTTGCGCTCGCAATACGCAAAGTTGCCAGCATTTGGGGCTTTAAATCACGCTTTGGGTTGTCAACTTGTGTGCGGATCGTGACCGATCTGGTGTCAGGGGAGATCGTGTCGCTGACATACACCACTTTGCCCATGATGGTTTTTTCACCAAGTGCAGGTACTGATATTTCGATTTTTTGCCCTGTTTGCACACTTCGTGCAGCCTGTTCAGGCAGTGCGCCAATGACCCAGACACTGCGCAGGTCGGCAACCGTAAACATGGGTCCGCCTGGCTGAGTGACCTGACCTTGACTGACATTGCGTTCAGTGACAACGCCGGATTGCGTGGCAATGACATTGGCGTGCGGATGCAGACTACCTTGATCGCGTAACTTTGCAATGTGTTCAGCTGGTAGACCCATGAGGCGCAGCTGATCCGCGGCAGCGCGCGTCTCGGCTTTGGCAATAGCGAGTTCTGATTCGCGGCGTTGCAGCTCTGCAGAACCAATCACATCAGCTTGCAAAAGCTGCTTGGCTCGCTCTACTGAACGCTCGGCAAGAGCGGTGTTTGAGCTGGCACGCAAAAAGCCCAGTTGCGCACTGGTGAGTTCTGGGCTGGAGATGCGCGCTAGCGTTTGACCGGCTTTGACGGAGTCCCCGACCTCAACCAGCAGTTCGGTGACTCGCCCAGTGACTGCTGCGCCGATACGAGTCAACTGCCGCTCATTGGTATCAATGCGTCCAGCAATATCTTGGCTGAGATTCATCTCAATGTTTTCGAGCGACTGAACCTTGAAGTTACTGGCCATTGCTGGACTAATGGTGACGACTAAAGGGTCGTTTGCAACTTTTTCACCTCCTACTTTGGGTTTGTCGTCTGTAGGTGCTTTGGAGCAAGCCGTGAAAAAAGTTGTAAAAAAAACGACGCAGACCCAAATGCTAAGAGTGCGGGTTGTTAGATGTGCGCGGTAAGAAGGCGTGGGATGATTCATGATGCTCGGGGTGTGCTCTTAATGGGTGGTTGTTAAACGTGGACTGTCTAGCCCTGCTAAGAACTGGAGTTCAATGTGAGCTAGCTGATATTGATAGCGCGCATCCAGTAAGTCTGCGCTCACGCTTCGCAGGAGGCGTTGTGCGTCGAGCACATCCAAAATGCCGCGTTCACCAAATCGATAGGCTGCCTCTGCAACGCGCAGCGCGGCTTGCGCTTGTGCAACGGCTCCCGTGCTAAGTGCAGTGACTCTGGTTTTGGCGATTTCTAGGTTTTTGTACGCCAAGTCGATTTGTTGCTCTAAATCAATACGTCGCCCATCTAGCAAAGCGATGGTGCGACTCAGATCAGCGGCCGCCTCCGCAATAGGCCCTGTTCGCTGATCGAATAAAGGTACTTGAATGGAGGCACTGAATGCGTTCTGTCTGATTTCTGGGTCTCGCACTTGCGCGAAGCGAATTTCTAAACCTGGCCAACGCCCTTGCTTGGCTTCACTCAACCGGGCTTGACGTTTGTTGACTTCCGCTTGAAGTGCTTTGAGTTCAGGGTTATGGGCTTGTGCCACGCTCAAAATGTGTGCCAAAGAAGGTGTTTCGCTAGCGCCTGTGAGGCTTTCTCGCAACAGCCATTTTTTAGGGAGTTGGCCTGCCGCTAGGCGATTCAAGGCTGAAGCACTTTGTTCGGCTAGTAACGCTGCTGCTTGGTATTTTTGCCGTGCATTGATGATTTCGGCATCGGCTTTAATAATCTCGTACTGAGCAGCCTCACCGCTTTCTACGCGGATTTTGACCTTGGCACGGATTTGTTCCAACAAAACGAGTGCATCAGAGGCGGCGCGCTCTTCTTCTTTGCGTAGTAAATACTCATAAGCCTTGGCTCTCGTTTGCGCTACCAGTTCGTTGGTGGTGGTGGCAAATGCTTGCACGCTTGCGTCAAAGCCATACTTAGCTGCATCGATGCGAGCACGGCGCAGGCTAGGATTTTCAATGCGCTGTGAAAACCCAAGTGTTGAGACCGTTCCTCCCACCGCATGTGGCATCAGTGGACGGTTGTTGCCTGTGAGCGACTCGATCTGTGGATTTGGAATGGCGCTAGCCGTTTTGATGGATGCAGATGCCAGATCAAGCCCATTTCTCGCGGCTCTAAGGTTGGCGTTGTGCTTGAGCGCAATTTCTACAATTTCATCAATCGATAGCATTGATGCGGATTCGCCAGAAGTCGCCCAAGCGGTGTGCGAGAGTTGAAAAATGAACAGGTACAGGATGACCTTAGATCGATAAATAGTTGGCATGGATTTGAGTGTCATAGGCAAAATTTTTTCAAAGCAGGGCAAAGTGTAAGGTGGATATTGAAAGTTAAAAAGCTTCTAAAAGATAATTTATAGTTAGATAAAAAGAAACTGTTTTCTAGTAATACACACATCATGAATAGCAACTTCAGTTACAAGCACCTTTTTTATTTTTGGGTCGTTGCCAAAGAGGGAGGTATGGCCAGAGCGGCGGAGCATTTGGGCGTGGCACTACCCACGATTAGTAAACAGGTTCGTGCACTAGAGCAGGAGCTTGGGGTTTCGCTACTGAAAGCGCAGGGGCGCAATTTGGTGTTAACCCAAGCGGGCGTAGCGGCTATGCGCCAAGCTGATTTGATATTTGCGATTGGGGAGCAGCTTCCTTTCCGCGTTCGTGAAGCCATTAGCGGCAGAGTTGTCCGTCTCAATGTGGGCATATCAGACGGTATTGCAAAAATGGTCGTGCATCGCGTTTTGTCGTCTATTTTGAGTGAGCCGCACTTGAGGTTGCTCTGCCATGAGGGAGAGTTTGAGCAATTGATTGGCGAGTTAGCCATGCATAAGTTAGATTTGGTGCTATCGGATCGCCCCGCTACGGCGCATCCAGAACTGCGTGTGACAAGTCGTTTGCTGGCCAAAAGTCCTCTGGCATGGTATGCGCCTCCCAGTCTGTTCGCCAAGTCATCGAATGGCTATCCAGAAAGTTTGGCTCATGTACCGATGCTGCTGCCTACATCGCACGCTGCCTTGCGCCTAAAAATTGATCATTGGCTGGAGCGTGAGCACATCACTCCCCAAATTGTGGGTGAGTTTGAGGATAGCGCACTATTGGCGACGTTTAGCGCAGAAGGTATGGGCGTGTTTCCAGGCCCTGCTGCGATTCAAGAGGAGCTTAGAAAATCGTATGGTTTAGAAAAAATCGCTGACATCACAGAAGTAGAAGAACAATTTCATCTGATCTACACGGCACGCAAGGTGCTGCATCCTCTGCTGAATGTGCTTTTAACCACAGCGCAGGACGGAGGATCGTTAATGGCTTTGACGGCATCTTAATTGGAGCGCATGTGGTTTGCTCCTAAGCCCGCAACGCCTCGGCCAACAGCTCATACGACCTAGCCTGCGCGGCGGGGTCGTGCGCCCATGTGATGATGGCGATCTCGTCCACATCGTGCTTGTTTGCGAGTGCTTGCAGCTGCTGGATGACGTGCTGGCCCGTTCCCACGAAAGCACCCAAGCGCAAGGTTTGGAGTGCCTGCTCTTCGCTGTGCGTCCATGCGCGAACGGCATCGTCGGGCGACAACAGCGCAGCGTTGCGTCCTAGGTTTCTGTCCATGCGAGCCCTCGCGCGGCTTTGAAAGAGTCGCCATGCCTCTAGCTCGGTATCGGCGGCTAGCGCCCACACGCACAAGAGCGCTTGGGGCTTGGGGTGCGCTGCACTGGGCTTGTAGTTTTGTCGGTACAGATCAAGGGCTTGCGCCGCGCCTTCCCCATCGGTGATGAAGTAGGCAAAGGCGTAGGGCAGACCTAGCTCGGCGGCGAGTTGGGCACCGTAGTCGGAGCTGCCCAGCATCCAAACCGTTGGCGCTGTGATGCCAGCTGGGAAGGCTTGTATGCCGTATGCTGTGGGATAGGTCGGCTGGGAAGCCCCATCTGGATGGGTCTGCGGACCCGTCCATATCATCAACTCTTGTACTTGACGCGCAAAGTGATCGCTAGCTCTTGGATCGGGATTGAGCAGGCGCGAGGTACGTTGGTCGCTGCCCGGAGCGCGTCCTACGCCCAGATCAATGCGTCCTGGCGCGAGGCTGTCGAGTACGCGGAATTGCTCGGCGACTTTCAGCGATGCGTAGTGCGGCAGCATCACACCCGCGCTGCCAATGCGGATGCGCACGGTTCGGGCGGCAATCGCGGCCATGAGCACCTCGGGGGCGCTGCCCACGATGGTGGGGTGGCTGTGATGCTCGCTGACCCAAAAGCGGTGGTAGCCCAAAGCTTCCGCCTGCACGGCCAATGCCAGCGTGGCTTGAATCGACTGGGCGTGACTGCGCCCTTGCACGGCAACCGATTGATCAAGGATGGAGAGTTTGAGCATGGAGGGAGTCTCTTGGTCGCGGGGTGCTAGGGGAGTCAAAGCGTGTCAATGAGCGGCGCGAGCGACATGGTGAGCGTGACGCTGAGCAGCGCCACGAGCGTAGAGACCGACACGCTGGTGGTGATCAAGTCTTCCGACTCTTGGTAACGCTGCGAAAAGATAAAGACGTTCGCACCCATTGGCAGCGATGCCACGACCACCATCACAGTGAGCGGCAGACCATGCAAGCCCAGCATCAAACCGAGTCCTAAAACCAGAGCAGGCTGCACGAGATTTTTTAAGATCGACAACCCGATGGCCGCTTTGATGTGATCACCAAAGCGCGTGACCGATAGCGTCAATCCAACGAGCACCAATGCCAGCGGACTAAACGCATTGCCCAGTAGTGCAAGTGGGCGATCGAGCACGGCAGGAATGCTCAAATCGGCTTGGCTATAGGCCAATCCGAGCAAAATGGGCCAAGTGGTAGGCTGGCACACCGCTCCCCATAAGGCTTGCAGGGCAGATGCTGCTGGGTGCGCCGCTAGATAAGGCTTACCGGCATGTGCATGGCTTTGTTTTCTTCGTTTGAGCCATTCCAAGAGCAAGGTGGCCGATGTCAGCATGATGACGGCATGCACCGAGAGCAAGCTAAACAAGACCGCTTGCCCGGCGGCTCCATAAGCAAAGCCAATGAGTGCAATACCAATCATCACCGCATTGCTATACGTTGCCGCCAGAGCCAGCATGACGGCGCGTTGATTGATGCCCGCAAAGGCGAGCACGCTCACAAACAACAACACCATGCTGCCAAGGTAGGCCAGCACAGGGAGCACCTGCAAGTCGGCAAGGTGTGTCTGTGCCATGGTGCGAAACAGCAGGGGCGGCAGTAGCAAAAAGAAAATGATGTTGGCGTAGTCCGCCTTCGCGCTAGCCCTGATCCAGCCTTGCTTGCCCGCCACGTAGCCGGTGGCAATGAGCAAGATGACGGGCAGCAGCGCGGTGATGACGGGGTGGGTAAGGCTCATGCCGCTAAGTTTAGGTGTTTGGGTTGCTCGCTTTTGCCGCACTGTCCGCCGCCCTTGCTGCAAATTCAGCCCGCAGCGCTTTGAGTTTGGCCATTGGGTCTTCGCGCACGGTTTGAACGTCAAGCGCCATCTCGGCAATGAACCGACTGGGTTGGCTGCTGACCATGTCGCGGCCTTGCTTTTTCTTTTTCGTCCAGCTCACCATCAAGGTATGGCGTGCTCGTGTGATGCCCACGTACATCAAGCGGCGCTCTTCTTGTAAGCGCGTGATTTCGCTGTTGGGGTTTTGCGCTTCGACAGGCTCAGCGCGAACGGAAGAGTCGTCTTCGTCGTCATCGGTTGTTGAACCGCCCCGCGTTCGGTCTGAGCGTGTCGAAGACTGCTTCGGCTTTTTGGCATTGCGACTAAACGGCAGCGAGCCTTCGGTCACGCCGGCCAGCATCACGTGCGGCCACTCCAGTCCTTTGGCGGCGTGCAAGGTGGAAAGCGTCACCACGTTTTGATCGGTCTCGCGTTCGGAGAGCGTGGAGAGCAGCGAGACGTTTTGAATCACCTCTAGCAGCGACTTGGATTGACTGACCAGCGTCACGCCCGCCGTGTCGTCAATCTCGCCGCCGCAGCGCTTGCTCATCCAGTCCACAAAGTCCAGCACGTTGGCCCACTTGGCGGCGGAGAGTTTTTCCGTTTCAGCACTCTCCATCAGATGCTTTTCGTAGCCGATGTCTTTGAGCCATTCCATCAAAAACGCCTTTGCGTCTTCGGCACCGGATGTTTGCCGAGCGCGAAACTCCAGATCGTTCACGTAGCGTCCAAACTCTTGTAGTCCGCCCAAAGCTCGGCTGGATAAGGCCGCGCCAAGCGATGGGCTAAACAGGGCTTCAAACAAACTGACTTTGTAGCTGGAGGCAAAACTGCCCAGTGTTGCGAGCGTGGCGTGACCCACACCGCGCTTGGGCGTAGAGACGGCACGGATGAAGGCGGGGTCGTCATCGTTGTTGGATAAGAGTCGCAGCCACGAGCACAAGTCTTTGATTTCTGCGCGATCAAAAAAGCTCATACCGCCCGAAACTTTGTACGGGATAGCGGCTTTGCGTAGCGCTTTTTCAAATGCTTTTGCGAGGTGATTGGCGCGGTACAGCACGGCAAAGTCTTTGTAGTCTTTGGACTGTGCGGTGGTGCTTGCTTCTTGTGCCCGAATCGATTGAATCCGAGCGACGATGCGCTCGGCCTCGTGCTCTTCGCTGTCGGCATCGACCACGCGCACAGGCTCACCCGCAGGCGAGTCGCTCCACAACTTCTTGGCAAACAGTTTTGGATTATTGGCGATGACGTTGTTGGCTGCGTGCAAAATTTGCGGGGTCGAGCGGTAGTTTTGCTCCAGTGCAATGACCTTGAGATGTGGGTAGTCCGTGGTGAGCTTGCGCAGGTTTTCTAGCGTTGCGCCGCGCCATCCATAGATGGATTGATCATCGTCTCCCACCGCAGTCAAGCGGGCGCGCTCGCCTACCAGCAGTTTGAGCAACTCGTATTGCACGCTGTTGGTGTCTTGGTACTCATCCACCAATACATGACCAAAGGCAGTCTGCCATTTGTCCAGCACCTCGGGATGGTTGTGTAGCAGCTTGAGCGGTAGTCCCACCAGGTCATCAAAGTCCACGCTTTGGTAAGCCGCAAGGCGCTCTTGGTAGCGCTGCATGATGACGGCGCAGGCTCGCTCGTCTTCGTTCTTGGCACCTTGCAAAGCGTCTTGAGCGGTTAGCCCGGCATTCTTCCAGCCGCTGATCGTCCATTGCCAGCCGCGTGCGGTGGCAGCGTCTACCGTGCCGCCCGAGTCTTTGAGCAGGCTCTCCACGTCACTGGCATCTAGGATGCTGAAGTTGGGCTTAAGTCCTAGCGCCGCGCCATCTTGGCGCAGCATCCGAACCCCCAGCGCGTGGAAGGTGCAAATGGTGAGCTCTTTAGCGGCCTTGCCGATCGACTTGCCCTGCAAAATCACTTTGGCACGCTCGCGCATTTCGGCGGCGGCTTTGTTGGTAAAGGTAATGGCCGCGATGCGCTTGGGCTCTAAGCCTGCCTCGATGAGTCGGGCAATTTTGTGTGTGATCACGCGCGTTTTTCCGGAGCCTGCGCCCGCGAGTACCAAAGAGGGGCCTGTGAGGTAGTTCACAGCTTCGCGCTGGGCGACGTTCAAACCATCTGACATAAGTGCTGTTGAATGCTTGTTTTTATAAGTAGAGCGTTAATTGTCCCATGCCTCGGTTGCCTCGATAATTCCAAGCAGTACAAGGAGTGTGGCTGATGGGAAATGTGAATGTTGATGTGAATGTTGTTGTGATGGCGGCTGGTAAGGGAACCCGGATGAAGTCGGCGATTCCTAAAGTGCTACAGCGCCTTGGCGGTAAACCTTTGGTGCAGCATGTGCTGGAGACGGCATCTGGCTTGCAAGCCAAGCAGATAGTGGTGGTGACGGGTCATGAGGCCGATGTGGTGGAGGCGGCGCTTGCGCGTATGGCCGAGCGCTCCTTGCTCGCCGTACCGCTACAGACCGTTCGCCAAATGCCGCAACTAGGAACCGGGCACTGTGTGCAGCAAGCCTCGCCCATGCTGCTGGATGACGATTCGATCACGCTGATTTTGTCGGGTGATGTGCCGCTGACCAGACCCCAGACGCTGCAAACTTTGATTGCGCAGTGTGCCGGCGAGCATGTGGCGCTGCTCACTATTGCATTTGACGACCCCACGGGCTATGGCCGCATCGTACGCACCCCTGATGGATCACACGTGGCGGCCATCGTTGAGCATAAAGACGCAAGCCCAGAGCAGCGAGGGATTCATGAGTGCTACAGCGGCATCATGGCAGCGCCGACGGGGTTACTCAAAAACTTATTGAGCAAACTGGACAACCGCAACGCGGCAGGCGAGTTCTACCTCACCGATGTGGTCAAGCACGCCGTCGCCAGCGGTGCCAAGGTGCTGGCGACGTGTATTGCGGACACGGTAGAAGTCGATGGTGTGAATAGCCCTATCCAGCTAGCCGCACTGGAGCGTGCTTTGCAGGCACGAGGGGCTACAGCCCTGATGGAACAAGGCGTACGGCTTGCCGACCCTGCGCGGTTTGATGTACGAGGCGCTTTGCGCTGCGGGCAAGATGTGGAGATTGACGTGAACTGCGTCTTCTCGGGCGATGTGACGCTGGGCAATCAGGTGCGCATTGGCGCGAACTGCGTGATTGCCAACGCAGTGATTGGTGAGGGTGCGGTCATTCACCCCTTCACCCACATCGAAGGCAAAGCAGGCGAGCCGGTGCAAGTGGGCGCTGGTGCCTTCGTGGGGCCCTTCGCGCGGCTACGTCCAGGAGCTCAGTTGGGGGACGAAGTGCACATCGGAAATTTTGTAGAAATTAAAAATGCCACGCTTGCAAAAGGTGCCAAAGCCAATCACCTAGCCTACATTGGCGACGCATCGGTGGGCGAGCGTGTCAACTACGGCGCGGGTTCGATCACCGCCAATTACGACGGTGCGAACAAGCACCAAACCGTGATTGAGGCCGATGTGCACGTGGGCAGTAACTGCGTGATTGTGGCTCCCGTGACCTTGGGCGCGGGCGGTACGGTGGGCGCGGGCTCGACGGTGACGAAAGATACGCTAGCGGGCAGCTTGACCGTGGCACGGGGCAAGCAAGTCAGCATCCCCAATTGGCAGCGACCCGCTAAGAAGAAATCCTAGCCGAGGTGGTGTTACTTGAGCCAACCGCGTTTGCGAAAATACCACATAGGAACCAAGGCGCTAGAGAGCATCAGCATGATCACAAAGGGATACGCCGCACTGCCCAAGGTTTGCACTTCGGGGATGCCCATGTTCATGCCGTAAATGCTGGCAATAAGGGTAGGCGGCAGCAGTGCCACGCTAGCCACCGAGAAGATTTTGATGATCTTGTTTTGGTTGATGTTGATGAAACCAACAGTGGCATCCATCAAGAAGTTGATCTTGTCGAATAAAAAGGCCGTGTGTGAATCGAGCGAGTCAATATCGCGCAAAATTTGACGCGCCTCTTCGTATTGATCGGCACCCAGCATTTTGCTGCGCATCATAAAACTCACGGCGCGGCGCGTATCCATCACGTTACGCCGGATGCGTCCGTTCATATCTTCTTGCCGCGCGATGTTGCCCAGAACCACGCTGGCGATCTCATCGGTGACGTTGCCCGCCAGCACTTGCGTGCTGGTCTCTTCGAGCGCATCGTGGATGCCCTCTAGCGTGTCAGCGGAGTACTCGGCATCGGCATCAAAGAGCTTGAGTAGTACGTCTTTAGCGTCTTCAATTAAGCCGGGCATACGGCGTGCGCGTAGTCGTAGCAAACGAAAGACGGGTAAGTCTTCGTCGTGAATGGAAAACAAGACACCCAGACTTTTGTGATTAGTGTTGTGCTGGTTCAAAATGAAGGCGACCCGCACCGTATGCGAGACCTCATCGTCAGCGATTAAAAAGTCAGAGCGGATGTGCAAGTCGCCGTTGTCTTCTTCGTAAAACCGAGCCGACTCTTCGATGTCTTCGTCCATCGCGTCTTCGGGGATGGATAAACCAAAATACTGAGCAACCCAGCGTTTTTCTTCTAAGGTGGGAGACTCAAGGTCGACCCAAATGGGTTGGAATTTGGAGAGCTCCTCCAAGGATTCAATTTCTTCTTGGAACAGGCGTCCGTTGGCGAGTGTGAAGATGTTGAGCATGTGTCTCGCCCCTCCTAAACCCAAGATTCTATGCCAAAGATGGTGCTTGCAAAATTTTCAAAACGTGCGCAAAGTAAGCACCGTGTTTGCAAGTGGTTTGCATCACAAATGTGGTTTTCTTTTCATTATTAGGAGCTTGTTATATGAGTCTCAGAATCAGCGGCCATCATCTTGAAGTCACCCCAGCCATTCAAAATTATGTGAGCGAGAAGTTTGCAAGAATCAATCGGCATTTTGATCAGGTGAGCGACATCAAAGTTTTGCTGAGTATTGAGAATGAAAAAGAAAAAGAGCGACGGCAAAAAGCCGAATGCAGCATTCATGTCAAAGGGCACGATTTTTTTGCTGAAACGATGCATGCCGATCTGTATGCCGCCATCGATTTATTGGTGGACAAAATCGATCATCAGGTGGCTAAGCACAAAACCAAATTGCAAAACCATCATCACGTAGCCTCCAAGCGGTTGGTGGATGTGACCGAGTAACATTACTAGGGTGAAAAAAAAATCTTTAGACGACATTGCCCAGCACCTTTTATCCCCCGACTCCCTTGCCACGCTTTCGCTAGAAGATGCCAAGGTCGTTGCGGGGTATATGACGGTGCTGGCAATCAAGCCGGGCGCGGCTATTTTTGTGGCGCATCAAAGCGAGCCGCCTAGCGACTACATGCTGCTGGTGCTCAGCGGCGAGGTGTTGGTGGAGGCCTTGAGTTCAGGGGACAGCAAAGTCATCGTTAACATCTTGGGCGCTGGACATTTGATTGGTGAGATGGGTGCCCTCGATGGTGCACCTCGCTCGGCAAGCTGTACCGCGCAGTCCGAGGTGGATGTTGCCAAACTCACGAGCAAAGACTTAGAGCGCTTAATCCAAGAGCACCCAACGATTGCGGCTCGGTTTTTAATGGCGATTGCCAAGCGCTTGGCTGATCGCGTGCGATTAGGAAATCACAAGTTGCTGATGCTCAATCAAATCAACGAGGTGATGCAGTTAGAGATGGAAGTCAAGTCGCGTAAGCGTCCTCATCGATTTACCACGAACGCCGTGGTCTGAATCTCTACCTCCCCAGTCCTTGGGTCTGAGCTTGACCATGATGCACTTATTAGCGCCACACCTTGAAACGATTTGGGCTGCCAAGGCAGCCCAACCCCATCCCAAACACCAAACGGTCAACTACCGGCGCGAGCGCTGGCAAACGCCGGATCAAGACTTTATCGATGTCGATTTTTTGACCACCACTGCCGCGAAACATCGCCCCTTGTGGGTGATGTTCCATGGACTAGAGGGGTCATCACAAAGCCATTACGCGCGTGCCTTTGCGCGATACGCACAAGAGCACGACCTACATTTTTGCGTGCCACATTTCAGGGGTTGTAGCGGCGAGATAAACCTTGCACCACGTGCTTATCACAGCGGGGACTGGCAAGAGATCGATTGGATACTGCGCCGCGTGAAGGCGCAGCATGGGGGCGTTGATGTTTACGCCATCGGCGTGTCACTGGGCGGCAATGCGCTGATGCGCTGGGCAGGCGAGGTGGGGGGCGCTGCACGTCAAGTCCTGCAAGGCGCTGTGTCGATTTGCTCGCAGCTTGACCTGATGGCCAGTGTGTTTCATCTGGGTCAAGTCTTCAACAGTTACGTGTACACAAACATGTTTTTGCGCACGATGAAACCGCGTG
>CAZAIW010000032.1:0-13730 GCA_964485285.1 uncultured Burkholderiaceae bacterium
ATGGAGCGCTTCGCGCCCGTGGTGCGCGCCGCACGCGATGCGGGTATTGCCGTGCGCGGCGCGATGAGCTGCACGGTGGGCTGTCCGTATGAGGGCGATATCGCGCCTGAGCGTGTGCGCTATTTGGCGGGCTTGATGAAAAGCATTGGCGTGCAGCGCGTGGACGTGGCCGACACCATTGGCGTGGGCACACCGCGCAAGGTGCAGGCCGCGATCGAGGCCGCGCTTCAGCACTATGCGCTGGGCGATGTGTCGGGGCACTTCCACGACACCTACGGCCAAGCCCTGAGCAACACCTTGGCTGCGCTGCAAATGGGGGTATGGAATTTCCAATCGTCCGTAGCTGGGCTGGGCGGCTGCCCCTATGCCAAAGGTGCGACGGGCAACGTGGCCACCGAAGATGTGGTGTACATGCTCCAAGGCATGGGGATTGAGACAGGCATCGACTTGGATGCTTTGATTGATGCGGGGCAATTTATCAGCGATTTCTTGGGACGAGCTACCCAATCACGCGCCGCTAAAGCGCTGATGACGAAGCGGCTGTCCGCTTGAATGTCACCACGTCAATGCCAATGACGACCGCCGTGACCGTAACCACCACGAATGTAACCGCTGCGAAAGCCAAAACCTAAACCGATGCTCACCGCAGGGTAAATAACGGGCGGATAGTAATAGGGCTGCGGCTGGGCATACACCACGGGGGGCTGCGCGTAGATCACCTGCGGCGCAGCTACGACGGGTTGCTGAATCACCGGTGGCTGGATCACCGGTTGCTGAAACACTTGCGGTTGAATCACGGGGGCGGGAATGTTCATGTTGGCGCTTGGGGCTGGCTGCGAAGCACCAACGGGCGTAACCTGTAGCTGCACAAAGGGGCCAGGATCGCTGGGCATTTGCACGCTGTACTGTTTGCCGTTGTACTCATACACCACGTTGTATGCGGCTGTGCGGTTTTCATAAAAATGTTGTGTCGTGCAGTTTTGTACGGTTTGAACTTGCGCAGGCGGTGCACCCTCCACACGGTCACCGGCCATCGCGCCGCCAATCACACCCACCACGGTGGCCAATGCACGGCCTGAACCCGCGCCTACGCTGTTACCGATCGCGCCACCGGCTATGGCACCCATGAGGCCGCCCGCACCGCTCTTCTGTCCTTGCACGGTCACTTGTTGATTGGTACACACTTGGCGCGGCACGGCGACTTGCTGAATCACGGGCTGGGATGAAATCACCCTGCCCTGTTCTTGTGCCTGTGCAGCGCCCATCGATGCAGCGGCAAGCGCCGCCACCGAACCCGTCATTGTGAAAATTTTGCTAAGCGTGAGCATGACATGCCTCCTTGAAGTCAATGATGATTTACAGCAAGTCTAACGATTGACAGCTCAAAATGTTGACCCGTTGACGAGCCTTTAACAATCTTTACTTACTGACCAGAAGCTGAACACGAGCGTCTTTAAAGACTCTTCAACGCCTGCACTAAGCGGGTCACGCCCTCGCGGATCAGGTCTTCGTTGGCAGTGGCAAACGACAGGCGCAGGCTACTGAGGTCAGGGTCGTGAGCAAAAAACGGCGCGCCGGGAACAAACGCCACATCGTGCTCAATCGCCCGCTTGGCAAAGGTGGCTACGTCGGTCGATTGGCCGCCCGCTCCGGTCAAGCGAGCCCAAATAAACATGCCGCCTCGTGGCGAAGTAAAGGACATCGACGTACCCAATTCGTACTTCAAGCACGCTGCCATGGTGCTTGCTCGCGCAGCGTAGACCTTGCGCACTTTGGCAAGATTAGCCGCCATGCGGGCACCCGCGCCATCGGCCAAATAATTGGCCGCAATGGCTTGGCTCAGGTTGGAGGTATGCGCATCGCTGAACTGTTTGCACATGGTGGCTTTGGCCAGCAGCTCGGGCGGCGCAATCAGCCAACCCACGCGCAGACCCGGTGACATGACTTTGGAGAAGCTGCCGCCAAAGGCCAGCCAATCGCGGCTACCGGCGACCTCAGAGCTAAGCGACAGCATGGAGCGCGGTGCGCTGGCGCCGGGTGCCGCATCAAAATACAGCTCGCCATACGGATCGTCTTCCACCACCAGCACTTTGTATTTCACGGCCAACGCCAAAACGCGTTTGCGCCGCTCTTGCGATAACAGTGCGCCGCTTGGGTTACCAAAACTTGGAATTAAGTACACGAGCTTGGGCTTGTGCTGGATGATGAGCTCTTCCAGCCGATCGACGATCACACCGCCCTCATCAATCGGAGCGCCAATCACATGCGCACCATAGAGCCGAAAACATTGAATGGTGGCTAAAAAGGTAGGCGCCTCCACAATGACCTTATCGCCCTCATCGATCATGGTCTTGCCAATCAAGTCCAGCGCTTGTTGGCTGCCCGTGGTCACAATCAAACCATCGGGGGCAACGGTCACGCCGCGCCCTGCCATGTATGCGGCAATGCCCTCGCGCAGCGGGTTGTAGCCCTCGGTTGCGCCATACTGCAGCACCGCGCCCGCCGTGTCCTGCAAGGCTTTTTCAGTCGCATCGCGGATGCCCTCCACGTCAAACATAGAAGCATCGGGGAAACCGCCCGCAAACGAAATAATCTCGGGTTTGGCGAGTAGCTTAAACAGCTCGCGAATGGTCGAGGTTTCAACATTGTTTAAGCGTTTGGCAAAAGTAGAAGAAAGAGTCATAAAAGGATAATGGTGAGATGACGAGTCAAAAAATAAAAGTGAACAATCACGCATCCAAGCCCATGACTGCCGCGCAAATCGACGTGTTTTTTACAACGCTTCGAGCCGCCAATCCACAGCCTGTGACTGAACTTGAATATACCAGCGTGTTTGAGCTGCTGGTGGCCGTGCTGCTATCGGCGCAGGCCACCGATGTGGGTGTCAACAAAGCCACGCGGCGCTTGTTTCTTATTGCCAACACGCCAGCGGCCATCCTGCAGCTAGGTCTGGACGGCTTGATGGCCTTGATCCAAACCATAGGACTGTTTAGAAGCAAAGCCAAGCATCTGATGCAAACCTGCCAGCTCCTGTTGGAGCGGCACGGCGGACAGGTGCCGCGTACACGCCAAGCCTTGGAAGCCTTGCCGGGCGTGGGACGCAAGACCGCGAACGTGATTTTGAACTGCGCTTTTGGCGAACCCACCATCGCGGTCGATACGCATTTATTTCGGCTGGGCAACCGCACCGGGTTAGCGGCGGGCAAGACCCCGCTGGATGTTGAACTCGCGCTGCATCAGCGCATCCCGGCTGAATTTTTAATGCATAGCCACCATTGGCTAATTCTGCATGGACGCTATGTCTGCACCGCGCGAAGCCCCAACTGCAAGGCTTGCGCGGTCTCCAGCGTGTGCCAGTGGGACGCTAAAACCAACGCTTAGAAGTTGTACTTCAGCGCGATGCGCAAGGTGCGTCCTGGGTCGGGGTAATAAATCGTGTAGGGATAATCGCCGCAGTTCGTCATGGCCGAGTACGTCAGCCTATTGGTCATGTTATTCACGCCAATTGAAAGCTCATAAGATTTTTCTTTGTAGCGATACATTGCATCCAACATTTTGCTGTTGGGGATTTGCTTACCGCAAGCGTTCGCATAGTCGTAGCCCAAATACTGTGCACTCATCCAGCGCACCGCACTTTCTAGACTTTGCTGTGCATCTATTTTGTAACTAGCTCGCACCGAAGCCGTGTTGTTACTGACCAGCGGAACTTGGTTGCCAGCATACACGCCGCTCTCAAATAGGGCTTTCATGGCCTGCACGCTACCCGATAGCGTGACGGCAGGCGAGAGAGCCGACAAAGCCTGCAATTCGATGCCGCTTCGCTTGGTGGGATCAGAGAAGTTCCAGTTATAGGAACCCGATGGGTCTTGCGCAATTTCATTGTTCGTGTTTTGCACAAAGTAGCGTACCGATGCAGTCGTGCCGCCCGTACGCCACTTCACCCCTAACTCTTTATCGGTAGAGGTTTGCGGCAAAGGCTGGGCATGGTTGTACCAAGCGTTGTAGTCATCAATGTTGGCCATGCGATACGACGTTGCATACCGCGCATAAACATCCACGCCTTTTTGTACTGTTTGATTGATGGACAACTCACCTGCATGCATTTGATGGCTGATGCTAGTCACCAACGGCGCAGTCGTGGCATCTTGCGAAGACTTGACCACATTCTCCAGTCGGTAGCCAGCAACTAAGCGCGTTTGACTGGGGAACAACCAATCGGTCATGGCAAATAAAGCGCGATTGCTTTGCTGACCCGTGCGTGTCGTCTTAGTCCAACTGACATCGTACGCTCCATCGCTGTTGTATCGCCACACATGCATATCGAGCCCTACCGTGGCCGTCAAAGCAAAAGCCCCCGTACCGCCTTTGTAGACAACCCGAGGCGAGAGCTGCGCTGTCTGGACGCTGTTGGTGGTTGGCACCTTGGCTCCCTGTGACACGTATTGGTAGCCGCTGCTGCGATTTTTAATGCCGCCATCGAGCACCAGCTTCCAATCTTGCAATTGGTAATCCACGCCCATGTTGAGCTTTGTCGTGGCATACGAATACCAATCATGAGGCTTGGTTGTTTGGCGAGGGTTAGCCTGTATTTGCGCCTCAGTCAAAGGACCAGGCAAGCCTACGTTGCTCACCTCGTGATTGAGCCGTGAACGAAAGTTCAAAGCGCCTTCACGATATGCATAACCTAGGGAAAAGACATCTTGTGATGACTTATTGTTATCGCGGTAACCGTTTGCAAAATAGCTACGCGCATTCAGATCAAATGCACCTTTGCCATCTTGCATACCTATGCGCAGGTTGGCCGTCGCTTCTTTGCCATCGTAGCTCTCAAGCCCAATGCCCACTTGCCCCGCTAAACCCGCTTTAGCACCTTGGCGTGTAATGATGTTGATAACGCCCGCAGTTGCGCCCTCACCCCACATCACGCCAGCACCGCCGCGTAGTATTTCGATGCGATCAATGAAACTAGCGGCAATACCCGTTAGCCTCGCTGCCATACCTTGTTCGTTCTCAGAAATCCGAATGCCATCGACTAAAACAACGGTATTCTCGTTAGCCGTCACCCCAAAGCCACGTAAGTCCAGCGAGTATTCACGACCTCCGTACAGGTCTGCGCGAGCGACCACGCCGCCAATTTTCCGAATCGCCTCGTTGGCATCCATCACGCCCGCCGACTCAATTTGAGCGCGTGTGATGATGGTTGCACCGACCGGCGTGGTCTGCAAGTCCTGTTCGGACTTGCTGGCAGTCACAATAATTTCAGGAATTTCAGATGGGCTAGCGTCTAGGCCAGTCTGGGCTTGGGCTGTAGAGAAGGTTGCTGCGCAAAGCACAGCGAATGTGGCTTGCAGACATGCTGCTCGCACAAAAGAGGGATTTTTCATAAAGGAACTTACCGAAAAAGCGTCCTAGCCAGCGTCCCCGCAGGCTTATGAACCAATGTAGCTACGAGGCTGTGATGCCTGCGCCGCCGCGCCGTTGGCCGATATCCGGGCTAAACCTTTAGGCGCGATGCGCGATCAGGTCTTACCGTTGCGGGGGCAGCGCAAGTTAGGTGAGTGATAAGTCCACCTTCTTGCTTCCCGTTTAACTGCGCAGTAGTTGAAGTCTGCGCGAGCACCAACCGGTCAATTCTAGCAAGCAAGCGTCCGCTGAACTCGCCGCAAGTGCAAAACAAGTGTGTTCGTCGCCGCACAGACAGCCATGCACGGCGCAGGCACTCTTTGTTTTTATTTATTCAGATGGATTATGAATATTTCAGATCGTTTTAGATGGTTTCAGGCCATTTAAGGACAAACACCGATCATTCAAGAATAATAGCAAACCATAACAAGTGAGTGAATCATTTTATCACCCCATCACCAAAATGATTAATTTAAATCAATAAAACATCTCGTGCGAAAAAATTAAATTAGAAATTTATACAGTTATTTTAAATAATTATTTAACAAAATTATTAAATAACTGCAAACAGTTTGGAGACATATTGTGTCCAAATTTTGCTTTTGATGCCCTGGTCGGAAGCAAAAATAAATTATCAGGACTTGAAAGGAATCATCATGTGTGTCAATGTTGCATGGACAGCTGGCTGTTCATTTGATAGCGTAGCGGATGCCCATAAAGCGGCGGCGGCTCAGCTTAATAAAGTGGGAGCCTCGCCTTCCGGTTGTACATCTGTCTTATTTACTGCGGGTTGTACTTTTGATAGTGCTGCGGATGCTGCGGCAGCAGCAAAGCCCTATTTGGATGCGGCAGCTGCAACGAGTGCCGGTTGCGGCAATGTGCTGTTTACAGCAGTTTGCACGGTTTAATTAAATTCATTTAATTTTTCTTGATTGCCGTGGTCAAGCATTTCACATGATTGCCACGGTAATTTTATTTTAATGATTAACTGAATGATTATGGAACCTATTGCTAGAAATATGATTCAAAAACTCTGCGATATGAATCTCATATCGCATTCACAAGTAGTGGATGGTTCCAATATCTTCATGATGGGTCGTCAGCGTAATCGATTTTATATATTCAAACAACTTCATCAACCTTCTTATTTTATCAAGCAGGCACACGATGAAGAGCCCGGGGCAAAAGAGTCTTTAATGTTAGAGGGACTTTTTTATAAACTCGTTACCGAACAAAAAGAGCTGGCTGCACTCGCACATCTTTTGCCAAAATGTTTTCATTTCGATGCCACAACCGTGTCATTATTTATGGAGCTGATTAAAGATGCCGAAGATGCAGGAACACATTTTCATCGCACAGGCTATATCGAACCAAGCATTGCAGCAGCCATAGGTGCAGCAACTGCCACGTGTCACAGCGTCCCCGTTGCAGCTCTGGACTCCATTCAGCATTTGTTTGATAACAAGCCGCATTGGATATTTCGGCTCCAAGAAACACCCAGCCCGCTTCATTCCCTACGTCAGCGCAGCGGTGCCAGTGCCGCACTCATCGATCATATTCTCGCAACCCCCTCATTTTTGTCTTTACTCAGTGGTTTATATGATGAATGGCAGTTTGACACATTGATACATGGTGATCATAAGTGGGGTAATTTTTTACTGATAAATCATCCAACGGATACGGCAAAAAATCCCATTAAGTTTATCGACTGGGAACACGTTCGGATGGGTGATCCCGCATGGGATGTGGGATGTGGTTTGGCTGGATTTATGATTCACAGAGCGGTTTTATTACAAAATCGTGGGGTACCTATCACCAATAATGCATTTGCGCTCGACGAGACCGCCAAAGAGATGGCTCCATTTTGGTCTAGTTATATTAAAAAAATTGCTTTACCCAAGAAAGACTTAGTTTATTTTTCTGACAAATGTTTTCGGATGATGACGGCACGCTTATTGGTTGCCGCCTACGAAAACTGCTATGGTGCAGACACACCCCCTCCTGTTGGTGAGTGCCTTGTGCAAGTGGCTCATCGCTGCTTAGGCTTCGAGGGAAAACAAATCATCCAATCATTGGGTTTTTCCACATGAGTACCCACGACATGATTCAAAAATTGCGTCACTTCGTCAGCCAGCTACGCATGCTGTCCGATGGTTGCATCATCTTCCGAGGGGAAGTGGTTTATCGCCCACCCGTATCAGAAGCACAAAATACTGCGCAAACGCGCCTAAGCCTAATAGAGTGCGTTTATAAATACCTGTATACGCATCCCGATGGCGATACCAAAATGGCATTTAAAGCCACACCCATCGACAAAAAATTATTGGCCTCATTATCTGCCGCCAATACCACAACGAGACAAAAACAATCGGGATGGGTCGTTCATGGTCTACAAAACGATGGTTCTATTATTGCTGGGCGATGGGGTGTGATACGGAAATTTATGCCGGGTCAGTTTTTGGCCGACAAAAATCAAATACCCGTTCAAACGGGAACGACTGTCAGCGTCACCACCATGGCGGGATCAAAAAATTATCAAGAAGGCTTTTATCATGTATTCAGCAATGCCGTGATGGATATGGCGGAAGTCAACGCTAAAGTTCGCCTCTATTTTCATGTCAAGCGCAGCGGGGCTGCTCAGTTCGTGGGGCTTCTCTCTCACGTATTGAACACCTACGATCTTGTTTTTACTTTCAAAATTGCCCTACGCCCGAACGATTATTCCAGAACCGATGTAGCGGTGCTTTATCTACCAAGGCGCATGTTCACTGTCGCTGCGATAGCATTGACTGCCTCGCTGCCCAGTTTTGAAGCGTTATTAGATGAGGAAATACCTTTTTTCACGAAACGATTGGCTCATGGCATCGGATTTGCTGACGATCCAAGCACTGGCGGTAGTTTTGGCGCTTCGCGGTGTGAATGGGTGGCCGATGCCATTTTGAGTGCGAAAAGCGGTGAGGTCATTCCAGCGGATGCCTTCGTGCATGCTTTTCATCAGATCATTGCTGATCGTCAACTGCACGTCGACAAGCTCTATCTCAACCCAGGCGCTGCCGATGTACCCGATTTTGCATGCGTTCAACATCAACTCAATCACACTAGGAGCACGCCATGAATCGCGATAAGGCCGTTGAAATTGCGTTCTCCGTAGGCGTGAAATTGTCGCGCGATGCTCTTTGGGATGCAAAAAGATGCAATTGGTTTGGCCCAACCAATGATATTTTTCTAGGTCATACGCTGCCTTGTTATGGAACACTAGGGCCCAACATTTACGATGGAACGGCTGGAATAGCTCTTTTTCTGAGTCACTTATACCGAGCAAGTCGCGATCCGGTTATTCAACAAACGGCACTTGGTGCCATCGCACATGCGCTGTCACGGGTGGGGGACATACCCAAGCGAATCGACATGTCCTTTTACACAGGGCATGCGGGGATTGCTTATGCCGCGATGCAGGTAGGGCGACTGCTAGAAAGAGATGATGTTTTATCCATGGGTAAAACGCTCATGCTTGAAACATTGCAAGCTGATTTGTCTGACAAATGCATTCTTGATGTTGTGCTTGGACTGGGCGGAACGATTCCCGCCGTTCTTGCAACTGCGTCCGAGTTTGCAAATGGACAACTGGAAGAAACGCTGCTTGCATGGGGTGACGCGCTAATAGCCGCAGGACAGCGTAGCGATAAAGGCATTTCGTGGGATACAACCGGAGAGATGAAGGTCAATTTAGCGGATAAAAGTAGCTCGGTTGCTTGGATGCCCACGCACGAGAAACACAATGCCCCGCATTTGTTAGGCTACGCTCACGGCACGGCAGGCATTGCGGTCGCTTTGCTCGAGTTGGGAGTCGCTTTGGGTGAACCGCGCTACTGCGAGGTGGCTGCCAGCGCCATCGACTACGAAAACGCTTGGTTTGACCCCGTCCATCAGCATTGGCCTGATTTGCGCTTTTATGGACAGAAAAATCCCCAAGGTCAAACGCATGTGGCATGGTGCCACGGCTCGGCTGGGATTGGTCTGGCACGCATACGTGCGTGGGAGCTCACGCAAAATGTAGTGTACAAAGACGATGCCTTACGAGCCATGCGTCAAACACAACAAACCTTGGTGACTGGATTACGTCCCGATGTCAATTTTTGTTTGTGCCATGGCATCGCGGGAAACGCCGAATTGTTTATCAACAACACGATTGGTGCTCAGCTGGAGTCAGAGGCGCTCCTTGATCGCATCATGCAGTTCGGTGCCACAACCTATCACGAACCCAAGCGACCTTGGAGCTATGGCCTAGAGAATTTTCAAACGCCGCCCGGGTTGATGCTCGGGCTTGCAGGAACTGGGTATTTTTATCTACGTGCAACAGATGCAGCCCATACGCCTTCTGTTTTGATCCTGCGTCCACCTGTTTGTTGATCGCTTGGGCCAACCTATTTCTTTTTTTCTTTATCCGCAAACGGGTTGTCAGATGTTTTGATTTGCACACGCAGCGGCGTACCAATCAGATCAAATTTTTGGCGAAAACGCCCCTCTAAGTAGCGTTTGTAAGAGTCCGTCACATGGTCAAGCGAATTGCCATGAATGATGATGATGGGCGGATTCATGCCGCCCTGGTGCGCGTAGCGCAGTTTGGGGCGGAACATGCCCGCACGCTGGGGGGGTTGGAACTGCACCGCTTCTTGCAAAACTTTGGTGAGTTGGGGGGTTGGCATTTTGCGATTGGCCGCTTGGTGCGCTCCAATGATAGAACCCCACAGCGGCCCCAGCCCTTGACGTTTTTTGGCTGAGATCAGGTGCAAGTTGGCAAATCGTAAAAACCCCAATCTCGACTCAATGGCACGCTGAACCAATTCGCGCTGATAGCTATCAATCGCATCCCATTTATTGACAGCAATGACTAATGCGCGACCACTCTCCAAAATAAAGCCTGCAATGTGCGCATCTTGATCCGAAATGCCCTGTGCGGCATCAAGCAGCAACAAAACCACATGGGCTGACTCAATCGCTTGCAAGGTTTTAACCACCGAAAATTTTTCTATGGCCTCAAACACTTTGCCCTTGCGCCGCAGCCCTGCCGTATCGATCAAGGAGAACATTTGCCCCTCACGCTCAAAGGGCACGGAGATAGCGTCCCGCGTCGTACCCGGCATATCAAAGGCGATCAAGCGCTCCTCGCCCAGCCACGTGTTGATGAGCGTTGACTTGCCCACATTAGGCCGTCCGCACACCGCCAGTTTGATCACGCCGTCATCCAGCACCTCTTCACTCTCAGGCAGCACGGGTGGCAACAAGCTTTGCACCAAATCAAGCAAGCTGCGAATGCCCTGTCCATGCGCTGCGGAGATGGGATGCACGGCACCAAGACCAAGCTCAAAGAATTCAACCAGCTGCTGCGCCCCGTCCTTCATGCCTTCGGACTTGTTGGCCGTGAGAATCACGCGCTTACCGAGGCGACGTAAGTACTTGGCAATATCGTGGTCATGCGCATTGAGTCCCGCGCGGGTATCCACCATAAAGACGACGACATCGGCCTCAGCAATGGCTTGTTGGGTTTGCTTGGCCATCTCTTTGTACATATCGTCCACGGCATCAGGCTCAAACCCGCCAGTGTCCACCACGATGTACTCAAAACCACCTTGGTTACCTGTGCCGTAATGGCGATCACGTGTCAGTCCGGCAAAGTCGGCCACGATGGCATCGCGTGACTTCGTCAAGCGGTTAAACAGGGTTGATTTCCCAACATTGGCACGCCCCACAAGGGCTATAACTGGTTTCATGATTTATTTGGGCGTAAAGGCGTAGATACCGCCTTTGGCAGTTGCAACCACCACGGTAGCGTCTGAGGCGACGGGCGCTGCCGCAATAGCACCTCCGTCGGTTGTCAAGCGTGCGGTGAGTTCGCCTGTGGTTTTGTTCATCACGTGCACATAGCCCTGCGCGTCACCAATCACAACCGAGTTTCCAATGACCAGCGGTGCTGATAGACCCCGGTAAACCAGCTTATCGCTGCTCCAGAGCACCTCGCCGCTGGTGCGACTCCAAGCTTTCACGCGACCATCGGATTCGGTACCCACCAGCACTTGCGCATCCCCCGATACGCCGGTTGCTCCTTGTGCAGGCTTAGTCCATGCAAGCGCACCTTTGGTCATATCCACACAGCTCACGCTGGTTTGATAGGAACGCAAACAAACGCTATCACCAACGCGACTGGGTGCACCCACCAAATCAATCAATCGCTCAATGTCGTTGGTAGCGCGGCTCGTCGCCACGGTCAGCTCCCACAGCACCTGAGCGTTATCAGGGTTCACGCCTAATAAACGTCCCGCGTGCCCCACCAGCAACGTATTTTGATAAGACCCCAGCGTGCCCAATTGACTCAACACCAGAGGCTCGGATGGACGCTGTAATTGCCATAAGGATGCTCCTGTGATGGCATCAAAAGCTTGTACCGTTCGATCTGCGGCCAAGATAAAAACACGTCCACCAGCAACCAAAGGAGCCGTATAGGTGCGAGCTTGCAGCACTTTTCGCCAAAGCACAGAGCCTGTTCCTGCCCCTGTACCTTGGCTCGCAGCTTGACCTGCCCGCATCACAATCAACTCGTTTTGCACCGTTGTGACCGCTGCGATTTGTCCATCAAAGCCCACACCAGAAGACAGTTCAGCGTTGAGCTTGAAGCGCCACGTTTGGGCACCACTTTGTGCGTTCAGCGCCACCACATCACCGCGCGAATTGGCAAACACTATGATGTTTTGCTTAGCCAGTCCAGTTTGCAAAGGAAACTGAACGGTACCTCCAACCGAGCTTTGCCAAGCCTGACCAAACCGAGAGGTCTCAGCAATCGGAACAAGTGGCGCAGGATCGCGCGGCGGCGAACTGCTGCAAGCCGTCAACAGCAAAAACACTGCCGACAAAGTCGCCACAAACGCAAGCGCAAGCACCCGGTGCAGCGAGCGACTCGATAAGCCATCGCTCATGGCGCATCCTTGGTTGCAACGCCCATGCGTGCTAATTTAACGTCAACCATTTTTCGATAGTTGTCGCCCGCTGGCAGCGTGTCGTAGGCTTTCAAGTAATGTGCCTTGGCTTCTTGCGTCTTATTTTGCAAACTGTAAGCGTCCCCCATACGATCAAAGGCCAAGCCCTCAAACGACTTGCTCATGCCACTGGATAGCAAAGCGATCGCGGCATCGTATTGTTTGGCTTCAATCAACAAGCCCGACAGGCGCAATCGCGCAATATCTTTATACGCCGCCTCAACGCTGCTGTCGATCACCCACTGCAACGCCGCCTTGGCCGCATCCACCTGACCTTTTTCGTAATTCATACGAGCATCTAACAAAGCCGCTTGTGCGGTGTAGTTGCTCGCACCAAACTGCTCTTTCATATCGGCAAAAACCCGATCAATTTTGGTCAAGTCACCCGACACAACGGCACGGTTTAGCTCGTCAAACCGCACCGACGACTGGCGCTCCTTATCCGCTTGGTGCATCGTCCAAGCAGTCCAAGCGGCATACGACAAGGTCAGCGCTATCGCAAGCGCACTGAGCATCCGTCCATATTTATGCCAAAAATGCTTGAGGGTCGCTAATTGCTCTTGTTCGTCAAGGTCTAAATGCTGTGTCGCCATGGTATGTTGATTGAATTAATTTTTGAGAAAAGAAATCAAGGAGGGCATATCTGCCAAAGAAAAGAGTTGCTGCTCACCGCCGCGTAGCGGTTTGACCGAAACACGATTGTCGGCGAGTTCGGTGGCACCAAACACCAAAGCAAACCGCGCTTGACTGGCATCTGCCCGTTTGAATTGCGCTTTGAAACTTGGCATAGCCGCTGTGCTGTCCACATCTTGCGCAGAGGTTTGCATCTGAACCGCTAGGCCACTATCGCGCAGACTTTGCAGCACCGTCATCACACGCGGCAGACTGTGCATTTGCTCAATAACGGCGTACGCATCGGGTGTGAGCTCTGGCGCTTGCAGTTTCAATTCTTGAAGAAGCTCCAACACGCGCTCAACCCCTAGCGCCCAGCCCACTGCTGGCGCGGCTTTGCCACCCATTTGCGCCATCAAGTCATCGTAGCGCCCGCCACCGCAGATGGTGCCTTGTGCGCCCAAATGCGGTGTCACGAACTCAAACACCGTGAGGTTGTAGTAGTCCATGCCGCGCACCAAACGCGGATTGATGGTGTAGGCAATGCCATGCGCTTTCAAAATAGATTGCACCGCAGCAAAGTGCGCCAAGGAGGCTTCGCCCAAATAGTCCATCAGCTTGGGAGCCGCCTCGACCAGCGCCTGCATGGCAGGATTTTTGGTATCCAAAATTCGTAGCGGATTG
>CAZAIW010000032.1:13740-15057 GCA_964485285.1 uncultured Burkholderiaceae bacterium
ATCCGATCTCGCGCCACAAACTATCAGCCAGCACCATCATCTCGGCATCCACCTCGGGGCCACCAAAGCCCAGCGCCTCTGCACCTATTTGATGGAATTGGCGATAGCGCCCACGCTGCGGACGCTCATGCCGAAACATAGGCCCCATGTAATACAAGCGACGCGGCGCGTCGTAGAGCAAATGATGTTCGATGGCGGCGCGAACCACGCCCGCCGTGTTTTCGGGACGCAGCGTCAGCGCGTCACCGTTCATTTTGTCTTCAAAGGAATACATCTCCTTTTCAACAATATCGGTCACATCGCCCAAGCCCCGTACAAACAGATGCGTTGACTCGACAATGGGGGTGCGGATATTGCGATAGGCAAATCGCGCCATCACTGTGCGAACCTTATCCTCCAACCACTCCCATTGATGCGATGTACCAGGCAAGATGTCGTTCATGCCCTTAATCGCCATGATTTTTACGCTGCTCATCGTGCCCCTATTTCGTTTGAATGCTTGCGTCCATAACGCTTCGCAATGTAATCCTCTACCACAAGCTGAAACTCCTCAGCAATGCGCTCGCCGCGTAGCGTCATGGCCTTTTGTCCATCAATGAAAACCGGAGCAGCAGGCGCTTCCCCGGTTCCGGGCAGGCTAATACCTATGTCGGCATGCTTGCTCTCGCCGGGGCCGTTCACGATGCATCCCATCACCGCGACCTTCATGCCTTCAACGCCGGCATATTGTTCGCGCCACACAGGCATTTTTTCCCGTAAAAACTGATCGATTTTCTGGGTCAACTCTTGAAAGCTTGTGCTGGTTGTTCGGCCACAGCCCGGGCAAGCGGTTACGCTGGGGGCAAACTGCCTAAATCCAAGACTTTGTAGTATTTCGGATGCCACCAGCACTTCTTGCGTGCGTGCCTCGCCGGGCGCTGGCGTGAGCGATACCCTAATCGTGTCACCGATGCCTTGCTGCAATAAAACCGCCAGTGCAGCGGCAGAGGCAACGGTGCCCTTTGTTCCCATGCCCGCTTCGGTTAAGCCCAGATGCAAGGGGTAATGGCAGCGCTTGGCAAGTTCTTGGTAAACGCGGATCAAGTCTTGCACATTGGAGACCTTGCACGACAGCAAAATGTGCACAGGATTCATCCCCATTGCCTCGGCCTGCGCCGCAGAGCCTAAGCTAGAGGCAATCAAGGCCTCGGTCATCACCGTCTTCGCATCCCAAGGCTCTACCCGAGCGGCGTTCTCGTCCATCATCGCGGCGAGGAGCTATTGATATAAGGATCCCCAGTTCACACCAAAGCGAATGGGATTGTCCCAGCGCATCGC
>CAZAIW010000033.1:0-14814 GCA_964485285.1 uncultured Burkholderiaceae bacterium
AGGGTGTGGTGCGTGCGCCTTCGGCGTTTTCAATCACCTTTGTGGTGTTGCCTTCCATGACAGATACGCACGAGTTGGTGGTTCCTAAGTCGATACCGATGATTCTTGACATGATGCAGTTTCCTTAAATGAGTTTCGATGGGTGAAAGTTGGCGATAAACCCTTGCATTTCAAGGGCTATCAAATATTTTTTTGAACTTATCTTGATCTATTTGGCGGCCGATACAGTCACCAAGGCGGGACGCATAACGCGGTCAGCAATCGAGTAACCTTTTTGGAGCACCGAGACGATGGTGTTGGCATCCTGTTCAGAGGGAACCATGCTGATCGCTTGATGCTTCGATGGTTCAAATTTTTCACCCGCTGGCGGATCAATCGCAAGCACTTTGTTGCGCTCCAAAGCCGATTTCAATTGGCGAAGCGTCGCTTCTTTACCTTCGCGTAGCTGTTCAGAGGTAGCCTCTTTCAAGGCAAGTCCGGCCTCCAAACTATCAATCACTGGGAGCAAACTTTCTGCAAAACTTTCGATACCAAACTTGCGCGCCTTCGCTACATCCTCTTCGGCGCGGCGGCGGGCATTGTGCGCATCGGCTGTCGCACGTAAAAGCTGATCGGTTAAATCGGCATTTTTAGCTTTCAAGATCACCAACTCACCTAGTGCTTGTGACAGCTCATCAACAGGTGAGTCTTGCGACGGTTGATCAGCCAAGGATTGCGGCGCTAGTCCAGATTGGGAAACATTGTGCGGTGGTTGGTCTTCGGGGCGGGTAGATTCGGTCATAAAAATAGCGTTAAAAAATGTGGTGTCACTCACATGGGGATCAGGGAACGCTTTTCAAGTGTTTTGGCAAGCGCTGGTACAACTACTGATGAAAATGAGACGCTGCGCAGCTATCATAGCCCGTCTGTATTTTTCGGAACACTCCTATGCCCCACTTACTTAAATTCGCCAAACTAATGGATTGGCTGAGCGAACATTTTGGCAACCTAGCCGCATGGACGGTTTTACTGTCAGCCGCGATTTCTGCCGGCAATGCTTTTATACGCTACGGTTTTGATTGGAGTTCTAACTCTCTACTGGAAATTCAGTGGTATCTCTTTGGATGGATGGTCATGGTGGGAGCACCGCTGGTTTTAAAACTCAACGAGCACGTCCGGGTCGATTTAATTTACGGGAAACTCAAAGGCAACAAACCTGTCTATGTCGATTTATTTGGCCTTACGGTGTTTTTACTGCCTGTCATGGGCATGATGACGTATATGTGCTGGCCGTATTTCGTGAAGGTTTTTGTCACGGGTGAGATGAGTCAAAACGCGGGAGGTCTGACACGCTGGCCGGTCATCTTGGCGCTCCCCGTTGGCTTTGCTATGGTTTTTCTGCAAGGCCTTGCAGAGATCATCAAACGCATCGCCTATTTGCAAGGCAAGTATCAAATGGACACACACTACGAAAAACCGCTGCAATAAATCCGCAGCGCTCCGTCTACATCTACTGACTCCGACTCCTCATCGAGATTTTTATGTTAATCGAACACTTTCCCCCCCTCATGTTTGCTGGCTTGATTGTGGTCATGCTCATTGGTTTTCCGGTGGCATTTTCCCTAGCGGCACTTGGACTTGGGTGGGTGTTTTATGCCATTGTGATGGGTTGGTTCACTGCTCAATACATGTGCAATTTTGCTTTAGCCATGTTCTATATTTTGAGTAACGACTTGCTGTTAGCGATCCCGTTTTTTACCTTTATGGGAACCATCCTAGAAAAATGCGGATTGGCTGAAGATATGCTGGACTCCATGGGGCAGCTCTTTGGCCCCGTGAAAGGCGGACTTGGCTACTCGGTCATCATCGTCGGCTTTATTTTGGGAGCCATTACCGGCACCGTGGCCGGACAAGTCATTGCGATGGCGCTGATTTCACTACCTGTGATGATCCGCTATGGCTACAACATGCGCTATGCAACAGGGGTATTGGCCGCATCGGGCACGATCACCCAGCTTGTACCGCCGTCCTTGGTTTTAGTGGTGTTGGCGGATCAGCTTGGCAAGCCCGTTGGTGATATGTACAAAGGCGCTTGGGGGCCATCGCTTATTCAGATTGCTTTGTTCGCTCTTTATACCTATGGACTGGGCGTATTCAAACCCCACTATGTGCCAGGCATTCCTAAAGAGGCTCGCACCCTTGATGGTTGGGCGCTCTGGAAAAAATGCCTCAAGGGCATCATCCCCTCTGCAGCCCTGATTTTTACCGTACTAGGTTCGATGGGCGGACTGCCCTTTCAAAACAGTGCGATTGCCACACCAACCGAAGCAGGTGCCATGGGAGTTGTGGGTGCGCTCATTTTGGCTGCTATGCATAAACGCTTGACCAAAGAATTGCTGTGGGAAGCGATGCATGGAACGATGCGCTTAACCGCCATGGTGGTGTTTATTTTGATTGGTTCGAGGGTCTTTAGCCAAGTCTTCCAAGGCGTTGATGGCTCTAAGTGGGTGGAGCACCTGCTAACAGGGCTGCCAGGTGGGCAAGTTGGCTTCTTGGTGGTGGTCAACATTTTTGTTTTCTTCCTTGCCTTCTTCCTCGACTTTTTTGAAATTGCCTTCATCATCGTGCCTATGCTGGCTCCCGTTGCAGCCAAATTGGGCATTGATTTAGTTTGGTTTGGTGTGGTGCTCTGCGTCAACTTGCAGACCAGCTTCATGCACCCCCCATTTGGTTTTGCGCTCTTTTATTTGCGCGGCATTGCTGATACGCTCTTCAAAGAAAAACGCATCGCCAAACCCGTACTATCCAACGACATCTATTTGGGTTCTATTCCGTGGGTGTTGATGCAAATCATACTGGTCGCTGTTGTGATTTTGGTTCCGCAGACCGTCACCGTGTTCTTAGACAAAGAAGTGGTGATCGATACCGACAAAGTCCAAATTGAAATGCCAACAGACGATACCAAAGTCGATCCGGCCACACTTTTAACCGATGGCAAAGTAGACCAAGGAAAAGAGTCTGCATCCAACAAAGCAGTTGAGAAACAAACGGCCGACGATGACCAAAAAGCACTTGATGCTTTGATCAAAAAGTGATCGCCCAAGATGCGCAACCCCTGAGTTCATCCGCTTTTTCTCGCTCGTTCAAGCTGCTGGCTTTGTTGATCGTTGCGGCTTGTGGGAGCTGGATGTACCAGCTATGGAGCACAGGTAAATTGGCCGCCAATCCAGCGGTCAGTGTATCCAATGGCATCATCTGGCTGCTATGCGGTCTATCGCTGATGGCTTATACGGTCGTTGCTATTTACCGCAGCCAGACAACACTGACACACCGTCAGTTGAAGCAAACTTGGATATGGAACAAAGAGGTTCAGCTTGACCACATCGCCTATGCCAAACTGATTCGTATCAAAGGGCTTGACTGGTTAATCGCTCCGCGCCTTTATGTGCGAACCATCACGGGAAAGTTCACGGTGTTTTATGCCGCTGATACCCGTTTGGTGGAGGCTCTGAACGAGCTGGCTCTGCGCATGCAACGCCGCATCTAAAACCGAGACATCTAAAGGAAAGGCTAGCGGGGGGCGCGCCGCGCGGGACTCCAAATGCAAAACGCCCACAAGGGGCGTTTTGCAACTAAGCTACCGGTAGGTGACTTGATTACAATTTTTGCGCCTGCATGAAACTGTCAAACTTAGCTTCGGTGAAGCGGAACCACAGATTGGCATCAGCGCGATATTTAGCATAGTCCGCGTAGATTTTTTTCCAGTCCGGATTTTTGTCGCTGATCTCAGCATACAAGGCCATAGATTGTTTAAATGCAAGATTAAGCACATCGGTGGTGAAAGGACGCAGTTTCGTACCTTTACCAACCAACTCTTTCAGTGCAACAGGGTTTTTCATGTCGTACTTGGCCTGCATATCGTTATGCGCCATGGCTGCTGCTGCTTCAACAATGGCCTTATTTTCCGCCGATAAAGCGTTAAACGCCTTGTCGTTAATGAAGAAGTCAAGCTCTGGACCACCCTCCCACCAACCTGGATAGTAGTAGTAAGGAGCGACTTTATTAAAGCCAAGTTTTTGATCGTCGTAGGGACCGACCCACTCAGCCGCATCAATGGTTCCTTTTTCAAGAGCGGTATAAATTTCGCCGCCAGGAATGTTTTGTGGTACGCCGCCCATGCGCTCTAGCACGCGCCCCGCAAATCCACCAATGCGCATTTTTAGACCTTTAATGTCAGCAACCGATTTAATTTCTTTACGGTACCAACCGCCCATTTGAGCGCCGGTATTACCGCCAGTGAAGTTGATGATGTTGTATTTGGCATAAAACTCACGCATAAGCTTCATACCATTGCCTTCGATCATCCAAGCCGACATTTGACGGCTATTCAGCCCAAAAGGAATGGCGCATCCAAGCGCGAACACTTCGCTTTTGCCAAAGAAATAATAAGGTGCGGTATGCGCACACTCAATCGAACCTTGTTGAACCGCATCAACCACACCAAAAGCAGGGGTGATTTCTCCGGCAGCATGCACAGAGACCTCAAACTTCCCACCCGACATCGCTTTGACGTTTTTAGCAAACACCTCTGCTGCACCGTAAATGGTGTCAAGCGCTTTAGGGAAGCTAGAGGCCAAACGCCAGCGCACAGCAGCCTGCGCATGAACAGCAGGTGCCACACCGGCAGCCAAGACACCAACCAGACCTGCACCAGCGCCTGCATTAGTTAGTAAGGAACGACGATCCATATTAAAAGCTCCAAAGTAAAAAGAAAGGGTTATTCTAAGAAGTTATCGATGCCGATGCATGGGGGTTTTCCCCGTGCAAAAAAGCCAATACCTGCGTCGCCAGCGTCTCTTTATCGTCGTCGATACAGACCATGTGATAGCTGTTTTCCAGCACAACAACCTGAGCTTTGGGTGCCCCTATGCCGCGCTCTAACGCATGGGCTGAGCGCAAGCTAGAGAACTCATCCTCACGGGCATGCACGATCAATGTCTGACACGCCACACGCGATATATCTTGCAAAACACGGTGCCGCAAACGGTCTAACTGCCAAATGCTTTGCAGGGGAACCCACGCATAATGAAACGTATCACCGCGCTCAAACCGTTTTTTGACAATCGCACGCAACCGCACATTTTTAATGCCATAAGGATCGCTCTCGTGGATTCGATAGTGCCTGCGCACAAAAGGGATCACGTAATGCAAATGGCGCAGCCAGTGATACCAAGGGATGCTCCATCCATCCAAAAAAACCGTAGGAGCTAGCAAAATCAATTTGCCCAAGTGGGACTGCTGCGGTGCGGACTCGTCCGATAACTCCTTGGCCAACTCACACGCGAGCAAAGCACCCATACACATCCCCAAGACATGCACCGTTTGGTGCTGTAGAGCAACCGCTTGGTACGCCTGTCTCACAGCCGCCAACCAATCCTCCATTACCGTGTGCGACAACTGATCAGGGATCATTCCGTGTCCGGGCAAAGTCACCGCATAGGTCTTCAAGCCGGCTTGCTCCAACTGTCTGGGCAAAACGCCTAATTCCAACGGCGTACCACCCAGCCCATGAATCAACAGTACGCCCTCTGTCAATTTAAACCTTCACCGATTTAAAAATTAAAGAGGCATTCGAGCCACCAAAGGCAAACGAATTGGACAGCACGGTATCTATCTGGGATGCACGGGGCTTGGCACTGACGTTCACATAAGAACAACGATGGTCGAGCGGGTCACAACCCAGCGTCGCTGGCGTTAACTGCGCTTGCAAGCTCGCCACGCTCATGGCGGCCTCTATCGCACCAGCCGCCCCCAGCAAATGCCCATGCATCGACTTGGTAGCCGCAACGGGGGGGATAAGCTGTGTGCCAAACACTTCGGAAAAGGCTGCCGCCTCAACCCAATCACCCGCATCCGTTGCCGTGGCATGAGCATTGATGCTATGAATATCCGCTGGCTTGAGCTGGGCATCCAGCAAAGCGCCTCTCATGGCGCGGACTTGTCCATGCTGCGCGGGCTGCGCCAACGACATCGCATCACACGTACTAGCGTAGCCCACGATCTGAGCCAAAGGCCGTGCGCCACGCCGAATGGCGTGGGCTTTACTCTCCAGCACAAAAGCCGCAGCCCCTTCGCCAATGACAAGCCCGGAGCGCTCGGCAGAAAACGGTCGGCACGGCGTATCGTGATGCGGCGTGTTCCCTTTTGTCGCTAGCACCTTGAGGGCACCCCAAGCGGTTATCACACCGGGCACCAGCATGGACTCTGAACCACCCACAATCGCCATATCTAGCCGTCCAGCGCGAATCGCCCACATGGCCTCACCCAGCGCCATCGCCGACGACGCGCAGGCCACGCTATACGTTTGATTAGCGCCTTGCAATCCATACTTCATCGCGATAGAGGCCGCTGCCGCATTGGCCATGATGCGTACCACCGTCGTTGGCCTCAAAGCTGCTTGTTCAACAATCAAGCGCTGGTATGTGGCCTCGGTTGTATGCAAGCCCCCCATTCCCACTCCCCAATAAACACCGGCCCGTTCAGGCTGCTCTAGCGCCAATAGGTCGGCGTGTCCCCACGCTTGGCTTGCTACGGCAAGCGCCATGGCAGTTGCGCGGTCATTGGAAATGGTTTGGAATGGTTTGAGCTGATCTTCAGCTGCCTCGTCCAGCGGTGCCATAAAAGCATCGGGCATGCCCACGTAATCGGGCCACGAGGAAGGGGGCAGGGCAAAGGCCGAGCGTGGATGTTGCAGCGCCTGACTCAGCGAATCAAATCCCACGCCTAAATTCGTCAGACTACCAATCCCCGTCATCCAAACTGCCTGCGACATGATCAACTACTTTTGATGTGCTTCAATGAGGGCGATCAACTCACCAAAAGTAGAAGGTACCGCATCAGCCGACACATCACCTAGATTGATTTTGAACTCATCCTCAATCGAGAATAACAACTCAGCCGTTGCCAAAGAGTCAAGCCCCACATCAGCCAAAGAACTCTCCAGTGTCACCTTCGACACATCAAGGTGGTGCTGTTGCACAACGATGGCAAGCAATCGATCAAAAGTCGTATTCGGTAGAGTCATACCTTGATTATCGCTTGCACAAAGTTTTTGTAAACAAACGTAAAGAATCCGCAAGCCCCTGCGCATCCAAGCCCTGCATCGCCATAAGAACCGCAGGATCGCCGTGTTCGATGAAAACGTCTGGCAAGCCCAGCACCAAGGTCGGTACTTGTAGCCGCGCTTTCGATAAACACGCCAGTACAGCACTACCCGCACCGCCCTCCTTTGCGCCGTCCTCTACGGTGACCATCGCGTCGTGCGTCGCAGCAACCTCTAGCAACAGCGCCTCGTCCAGTGGTTTTGCCCAGCGCATATTCACCACGGTTGCATCCTGTGTCTCGGCCGCTTGCAACGCCGCGTAGAGCAAAGTACCAAAACAAAGCACAGCGATTTTTTTACCTGAACCCTGCGCGTGACTTGATGTGCGCCGCACCTCACCCTTGCCAAACGGCAAACCGTTTAAATGCTCGGGCACGGCAACGCCCACTCCTGCGCCCCTTGGATAACGCACCGCCACAGGATGCGACTGCGCAAAAGCCGTGCTGAGTAAGGCGCGGCACTCGGCCTCATCAGCAGGACAAGCCACACTCACGTTTGGAATGCAGCGCAAAAATGCAATGTCGTAAGCACCGCAGTGCGTAGCGCCATCGGCACCCACAATGCTCGCCCGGTCGAGTGCAAACACCACCGGCAAGTTTTGAATCGCCACATCGTGAATCAACTGGTCATAAGCACGCTGCAAAAACGTGGAATAAATCGCCACCACCGGCTTAAACCCTTCGCATGCCAGCCCTGCGGCAAACGTCACCGCATGCTGCTCGGCAATGCCCACATCAAAATAGCGATCCGGAAAACGGCCTTCAAACTCAACCAGCCCAGAGCCCTCGCGCATGGCAGGCGTAATGCCCACTAACCGCTGATCGTGTGCAGCCATATCGCACAGCCATTGCCCAAAGACGCTGGTAAATGTTGGCTTGGCAAGGGTTGCCGCCTTCTTCAACCCCTCAGCCGGATCAAACTTACCCGGCCCGTGGTACGACACAGGATCAACCTCGGCCAGCTTATAGCCCTGCCCCTTTTTCGTCACCACATGCAAGAACTGTGGCCCAGCACCCGCTGCCGACAACTGCTTGATGTTCTCCAGCGTTGGGATGAGTGAATCAAGGTCATGTCCATCGATGGGGCCGATGTAATTCAAGCCAAAATTTTCAAACAAGTTGGCAGGAACCACCATCCCCTTGACTTGCTTTTCAAACCGCTTGGCAGCAGCAAAAAGCGGCGGCGCAACTTGCAGCACCGCCTTACCTACATGCTTGGCTCCTGCGTAGAACTTGCCGCTCATAAGCTGCGCCAGATAACGATTCAGCGCACCCACGGCGGGGCTGATGCTCATGTCGTTGTCGTTCAAAATCACAATCAAACGGCACATCTCCACGCCCGCATTGTTGAGCGCCTCAAACGCCTGACCCGCGCTCATAGCTCCATCGCCAATCACGGCAATCGAAAACGGCTCATCATGCGGCAAGCCTTGATCGGCAGCCATTTTGGCCTGCATCCTGGCGGCAACCGCCATGCCTAGCGCTGCCGAAATAGAGGTGCTGGAATGCGCCGTGCCAAAAGCGTCGTAGTGGCTCTCTGCACGCTGCGGGAAACCCGACAGGCCATTTAACTGGCGTAGCGTGGGCATGCGGTCACGCCGCCCCGTCAAAATTTTGTGCGCATACGTTTGATGTCCAACGTCCCACACCAAACGATCTTTGGGCGTATGGAACACTTTATGCAGCGCGACCGTTAGCTCTACTGTCCCCAAATTGGAGCTTAGATGTCCGCCCGTTTGCGAGACGCTATGCAGCACAAACTCACGCAACTCACCCGCCAAATCCTTCAGCTGCGCGCGATCAAGCTGACGCAAATCAGCGGGGTCGTTAATGGTGTTTAGTAAATCACTCATGGCTATTTATTTTTTGCAAGCTTTTGATTATCCCTTGCCTAGCTCATACCAATTGGTCTTGCGCGTCAGCACCATCACACTCGTCAATGCGCCAAAGAGCACCAGTGACCCCATCAGCAATGCCACTTGTTCGAGGCGAAGTAGTGCTCCAAAAAAAGAAAACAGCCCCAGAACAAATCATGGGGCTGTCGGTTGTGGCACTTCTGTATAGTGCTTAGTTGCCAAGGCAAATTTTTGTTGCCAACGGCTTACTTGATAGAAAGGTTAGTGTAACACCATGCCCCATCAAAAAATTTCCTATCGCCTAGGCATTGATATTGGCACCAGTTCAGTCGCATGGGCTGCCATAGCACTCACAGAAGATGGTGAAATCGATGCCTCACGCGGGTTAATTGCTAGTGGCACAACGATCTTCGGTGAACCCGTTCTCCCTAAAGAGATGAAGCTCAAAAATGAGACTAGGCGCACCGCTCGTTTGATGCGTCGACAAACTGAACGCAAGCGTGAGCGTTTGCAAAAACTGATGCACATCGTCACAGCACTTGGCATCAAACCCGAAAATTTGGCTAATGCTCTACGCCGCTACAAAAACACCCAAGAGCTTTGGCATTTGCGTGTCCGAGCCCTCGATCAAAAAATTGAGTTGGCAGAACTCATGCTCATTGTTTTACGGATGTCAAAAAATCGTGGTTACAACGGCGATGCGCCAAGCCCCAACAAAAAAGGGGATTACGGCAAGGCAGGGCAGGCATTGCAAATAACCGAAACGCTAAAAGCCACGTACAGTAAAGCGCGAAGTATTGCTGAAGTTTTGTGGCTAGATCAACTTCATAAGCCTATGAATCAGCGTAATTTTCGGAAACGTAATGATGCTGGCACTTACGTATTGCGACAGGATGTCAAGGACGAGTTTCAACTGATTTTTACCGAGCAAGCCAAACATCACACCGTTTTAAATCAACCTTTAAGCGCGATTTATGGCAAGAGACTAGCTCAAAAAATTCAAGATGATTTAACTAAAAAAATTCACCACGGAACTGATGCAACTTGGAATCAAGGTACCAAGTACTTTTGGGGACATGCTCCAAATACTGTCACAGAGGCTATTGAGATCGCACTCTTTTATCAACACCCACTGCAAAGTTTCAAAGACAAAATTGGCAAATGCTCAATGGACAAAACTTCGTTGCGCGTCATAGCCGCACACCCTGCACACCAAGCGTTTCGTATTGAAAAGCTACTAGCAGACCTACGCTGGGGTGGTACAAAAACGGGAGAGCCACTGACCAAAATGCAAAGAGATTTCATCAGGAAAAAACTCAACTCACAAAAAGAAGTCGGCTTTGGTACGCTTTATAAAGAACTTCAAAAAGCAGGTTGCATGCAAGAAGATGGTTTGACACTGAACTTCCACACGCCTAGGCGCGACTATCTGGTAGGCAACTCAACGCGCCAATTTTTGAGCAAACACAAATTACTTGAGCCGTTTGAGTCGCTGACATCACAGCAGCAAAGTGATGTATTTGTCGCATGGGCAGATGATATTCCTGCCCCAGAGAGTTGGGGACATGATGCAGCTAGGACTAACATCGCCCAGCAATATGGTGAAATCGTCGCGGCCTTTATTGATAGTCTGAAAGACGCACTTGATGGCTTAGATCGCCCCAGCGCCGTAGGCCTAACTACAACGCGGACGGCATATGGTGTCCCAGCATTAGAGCGCCTTGCCAATTACATGCGAGAAAACAATGCTGATGAGTACAGCGCGTGCCAAGCACTTTTCCCTAATCACGACACACGTCCTCCGCTAACAACGACGCTGCCAAGTGTCGACACACTAGAGATTCGGTCACCCGTTGTCACTCACGCGCTGGAATATACGCGCCGAGAAATCCAAAATGCCATAAAGCGACTAGGCTTACCAAAGTCCATCGTTATAGAGTTAGCAAAAGAAATCAAATCGACACTCGAGCAACGCACGAAAACAACCAAGCGACAAAAAAAAGAAGAGCTCGAAAACAACGCGGCACGCAAAGCCATCGCGGGTGCCAATTGCCGCATTACAGGCAATAGCATCTTGCGCTACAAACTATGGCAACAGCAAAATAAACGTTGTCCCTATAGCGGACAGTTCATTGCTTCTATTGAAGAGGCCGTCAGCGGCAGCCATTACAACATCGAACACATCATCCCCAAACGCATTCGTGGCGTAGGGAGTCGTTTTACGGACGTAGTGCTCGCCTCTACGCAATACAACGGACTTAAAGGTGATGCAGAAACGCCTTTTCATGCAGCACAACGACTTGGCAATGCCATTTGGAATTGGGAAACAACCGAGCAAACCACCGAATTGATTGCCAAAGAAAACCCAGACTTCAAGGCAAAAGCAAAACTTATTCAAGACAAAACACCGTTTAATGATATGGCGCTTGATGACGACGCTTTTGTAGACCGGCAACTACAAGAAACACAGTGGATCGGCCGAGTTGTGCGCACTTGGTGTTCAAATATTTGCAATGATGTCAAAGTCGTGCGCGGTGGACTGACCTCCGAACTGCGGCATGCATGGGGGCTGCACAACATTTTGGAAGAAATCCGAATTGCCGAAGGTAGGCATGACAGCGAGAAGGCCAAACAGCTTTTTTACAAGCCCAACCTAAAGGGCGAAATGCGGTTCGATAAACGCTGTGATCACCGTCACCACCTAATTGATGCATGCGTCATTGCACTCTCTACGCCTAAGGACTACATGGCACTTGTGAAGGCGCGCCATGCTCGTGCAAGTTTAGGCAAGTCTCGTTACAACCCGCCTCCATGTCCCGTGCCATCTTTGCGCGGACATCTTCTCAAAATGCTCAATGGCTACACCGTTTGGCATGTGCCTGACCATTTAGTAGCAGGTGAGATGTACGACCAACCGTTTGGGATTGGTGCGGACAAAGAGACCCTCTACAAAAAGGGGATCAAAGATCGACGCAAGTTCAATCCGAAAACCGATAAGTTCATTCAACATACCGATAAAAAAAATCAAAGCCACACTAAAGCTGTGGTCAAGTCACAAACTGCCTGCCTCCGCGTTACCAATGATGCAGCAGAAGTTATTGGACTTGCTGACTTCAGAGTACGGTATTTTAAAAATGCAAAACTCACGATACCTAAAAACGAAAAACTTCTATTTAAAGGTGATCTACTAACGCTGCCAAATATTTCTACCGTCTACCGAATTGGATTTTCTTCAGAGCGTGGACTTCATTGTTTGGACAGCAACGAAACTAACACATTTGACACATTATCTGGAACGGGCTTGAACAGGGTAATTGGTCAACTAAAAGACATTAACACCTGTACCGTTGTCCGTCACCCTATTGAGTTAGCCCTTCACAGCAAAGCAAACAAAGTAAAAATGACATGAGATCAGAGCGCGTTCTAGCCATCGAAAATCCATGCAGACTAAGCATTGATACAGCACGGTTAAAAATAGAGCGTGAAGGGGCATTCACTCTCGTCGCTATTGTGGACATTGGTGTTTTGCTGATCGACACGATACAAGTTGAGCTAACCGCAGGTGTGATCCGAGAGCTAACACAAGCAGACATTGCCATCATCGTGACCGATGCTCAGCATTACCCTTGTGCACTCCTGATGCCCAGCGCTAATCATACGCACACGGTCAAACGGCAACGCTTGCAAGCCTTAATGCAACAATCTTTTGGTGACAAATTATGGGCAATTACCATCGCAGCCAAACTACGCAATCAAGCAAAATTTCTATCTGCCCAAGGTAACACGGATGCGTTAGCACGCCTAGAACGCATGGCTAGTACGATCAAAGCTGGTGACCCTGAAAACTTTGAAGCACAAGGGGCGAAACTTTATTGGCGAGATGTCTTTAAAGAAAAATTTAAACGCGAAAAACAAGGCGCAGAAGATGTACGCAATTCAGCACTCAATTTTGGCTACGCAATTTTGCGAGGATTGTTTGCAAGGTACATCTCCGTAAGCGGCTTATCTACAGTATTCGGATTTGGCCATAGCAATCTTGAGAATCCTTATTGCCTTGTTGACGACTTAATTGAACCATTTAGACCATGCGTTGATGCACTTGTCGCAACCATGATCGAGAACGAAAAAATCTTTGATAGTGCGGATAAGCGAATTGTCCTAAAGCTGCTGGACTGCGATGCTTTGTTTCTGCAACAAGGTCAGATCAAAAAGTACCGTATGCACACGGCGATCTACGAAACCGTAACCACCTACACACAGGCATTGGAGGGCAAACGTGAAAACCTCTTGGAATACCATATCGGCTTTGTTCTCCCACTCGGATAATAAGTCAAACGCCGAGCTTTACGAAGTCGGAAATTTTTTTAGAACCATGTGGCTCATATGTGCCTTCGATCTGCCAACCGACACCAAAGAAGCGCGTCGAGACTACACGCAATACAGAAAAATATTATTAGCGCAGGGATTTGAGCATCTGCAACATTCGGTTTATTGCAGGCATTTCCCAAACTACGACCAAGCCCGCGCCTCAGCAAAACGCCTAGGCCCCGAAACCCCCAAAAATGGCAAAGTTGATTTTTTATTTTTAACCGACAAGCAACTTGGGCTTACAGTCAGCTACCTAGGAAAAAGAACGCGCGAAGAACCACTGTTGATTGAGCCAGAACAAGGGATGCTATTTTGAAAAGACGAATACCGCTTATAAATCAAACGTTTATAAGCGGTACAGTCTATCAAGTAAGCCGTCAACAGTGCCTTGGAACTAATATATAAGCTTTGCCGTGATTATATAGAGTCTATCAAGTAAGCCGTCAACAGTGCCTTGGAACAAGGGTTTTGACATCAGCAGGAGTGGCGTGAGTCTATCAAGTAAGCCGTCAACAGTGCCTTGGAACATAAGCGCAAGCGGCACGATTCCTATCCCAAGTCTATCAAGTAAGCCGTCAACAGTGCCTTGGAACATGGCACAGGGTGGGGGAGCCGTTCAGGATAGTCTATCAAGTAAGCCGTCAACAGTGCCTTGGAACCCCGGCGGCGCTGGTAGCAATATCGGTGCAGAGTCTATCAAGTAAGCCGTCAACAGTGCCTTGGAACCAAAAGGCCTTGCATATGTAGTGCATCACGAGTCTATCAAGTAAGCCGTCAACAGTGCCTTGGAACCGTCCTTGCTGTCGCCACTTCGTGCGCCGTAGTCTATCAAGTAAGCCGTCAACAGTGCCTTGGAACTTGGACTTGGAGGCAGGAAGTCGAAGTCTGAGTCTATCAAGTAAGCCGTCAACAGTGCCTTGGAACGCATGGACGACGGCGACCTGCGCTACATGCAGTCTATCAAGTAAGCCGTCAACAGTGCCTTGGAACCCGTAATTGGCGTTGGCAACCAAATCAGATAGTCTATCAAGTAAGCCGTCAACAGTGCCTTGGAACGCAAACAAGACGGCGCAAGCAACGCATGGAAGTCTATCAAGTAAGCCGTCAACAGTGCCTTGGAACAACGACAGGTCAATACCTCTGGACAAACTTAGTCTATCAAGTAAGCCGTCAACAGTGCCTTGGAACGGCAAGCGTTTGTTCGGGTCGATCAGTCCAGTCTATCAAGTAAGCCGTCAACAGTGCCTTGGAACTCAGGCGCAGGCGCAGTCGGTAGAGGTGGAAGTCTATCAAGTAAGCCGTCAACAGTGCCTTGGAACTACTGGTCTGGTGTAATCAAGCAACATGAAAGTCTATCAAGTAAGCCGTCAACAGTGCCTTGGAACGGCGAGCAACGACGCGCGGTCTGCACTGTGAGTCTATCAAGTAAGCCGTCAACAGTGCCTTGGAA
>CAZAIW010000034.1:0-14779 GCA_964485285.1 uncultured Burkholderiaceae bacterium
GTCATAGCCTTGCATGAGCGGGTACAAAAATTCGTGCACGCTAATGGACTGCCCAGCTTTGTAGCGCTTGTCAAAATCGTCGCGCTCCATCATGCGGGCGACGGTGTATTTGGCCGCCAGCGTAATCATGCCGCGTGCGCCTAGTGGATCGCACCACTCGCTGTTGTAGCGCACCTCGGTTTTGCTTTTGTCGAGCACCAGCGTTGCTTGGTTGAAGTAGGTTTGCGCGTTGGCCTCAATTTGTTCGCGCGTCAGTGGTGGGCGTGTAGTGTTGCGTCCTGATGGATCGCCAATGGTACTGGTGAAGTCGCCAATTAAAAAAATCACGGTGTGTCCAAGGTCTTGCAGCTGGCGCATTTTGTTGAGCACCACGGTGTGACCAAGGTGCAGATCAGGTGCGGTGGGGTCAAGCCCCAGCTTGATACGCAGTGGGGTTTTTGTTGCCTCGCTGCGTTGCAATTTTTTGATCCACTCGGCTTGCGGTAACAACTCACTCACACCACGCAAAGTCACGGCCAGTGCGGCCTGGGTTGAAGGGGAGAGCGTGGTGGGGTCTGTGGTGACGGTGGTGGAAGAGTTCATACAATCGATTTTATGAGCACACGGCACTCCACCCAACACGATTACTACATTGGCCTGATGTCCGGCACGTCCATGGATGGCGTGGATGGTGTGGTGGTTGATTTAGCCGCTGGCGCGTGCCAAGTGATGGTGCATCACAGCTTGACGTTTTCTCATGATTTGAAGCAAGAGATGCTCGCGCTCAATACCGCAGGTGCCAACGAGCTGCATCGTGCCAGCCTAGCCGCTAATCAGCTGGCGATGCTCTACGCGCAGGTGGTTGCTGGCTTGCTCTACACCGCCGAGCTGGAGAGCAGTGACATCCGCGCGATAGGTGTCCACGGTCAAACGGTGCGGCATTGTCCCAGTGGCAGCACGGCGGATGGGGGTGGTTACACGATTCAGCTGAACAATCCAGCACTCCTAGCCGAGCGCACGAGGATGGACGTGGTGGCTGACTTCAGAAGTCGCGACGTGGCCGCAGGCGGGCAAGGTGCGCCCTTGGTGCCCGTTTTTCATCAAGCGGTGTTTGGGCAGGCGGGGCGCAACATCGCGGTGCTCAATATCGGCGGCATGGCGAACCTGAGTTTGCTTCACGCTGACGGTTCGGTACAAGGTTTTGATACGGGGCCGGGCAATGTTTTTCTCGATGCATGGGTTCATTTCAATAAGGGCATGGCCTACGACCCTTATGGACAGTGGTCTTCAGAAGGAGTTGTCTTGCAGACTTTGCTAGATAAGGCTTTGCGGGATGCATACTTTTCAAAACCGATCCCCAAGAGCACGGGGCGAGATGCTTTTAACCGTGTTTGGCTTGACAACTGGCTCGCGCAAGCTGGGCAGCTGCGACCTGTAGACGTTCAAGCGACGCTGGCCGAGTTGACCGCGCAGTCAATCGCGTTGGCGCTGGGCAGCCATGCGCCAGCATTTACCAAGGTCTATGTGTGCGGTGGCGGGGCTCTCAACGATGACTTGATGCGGCGTTTGCAAGTGGCTGCCCCCGATGCAGAGCTGGCCAACACCGATGTCCTAGGGCTGCCCGCGATGCAAGTAGAGGCGGCGGCCTTTGCGTGGTTGGCCAAGCAGTGCGTCAATCGCACGCCTTTGGCTGTGGAAAAAATAACGGGAGCGCGTGGCTCCCGTGTGCTTGGTTGTATCTATCCAGCTTAAACAGACTGGATGACCGCCCTCGCGGAGAGGACGGATGGGTGGTGTGTTCGTCAGGGTCAGGTTGAAAAGCTCGATCCGCAGCCGCAGGTTGAGGTGGCATTGGGGTTTTTGATCACGAACTGCGCACCTTGCAAATCTTCTTTGTAATCAATTTCCGCGCCCACCAAATACTGGTAGCTCATCGCATCAATCAACAAAGAGACTCCATTTTTTGTCATGGTGGTGTCGTCGTCGTTGGTGATCTCGTCAAAGGTAAATCCGTACTGGAAACCCGAGCAGCCACCGCCTTGTACAAACACGCGTAGCTTGAGTTCAGGGTTGCCTTCTTCGGCGATCAAGTCGGCGACTTTGGCAGCAGCGCTGTCGGTGAAGATGATGGCTTCGGGCATCACTTCGGGCATCAGGCTTTCGCCTTCGCTTGAGCTGCTGGTCAGTGTGTGATCGAGAGTCGCGTTCATGGTGAGAGCTTTCAAAAAGTAGAGGGCTGGCGGATTATGTATCGCTTGTTGGCAATACCAAAACCGGTTTGTCATCACCCTGCATGGCAAGGGGTCTTAGTTGACCAGAGATGACGGCACCTTGGTGCATTTCAAGCGCTTTATAAGACACGTCGCCTTCAATTCTTGCTTTGGGTTGCAGCTCCAGCAAATGCGTTGCCACAATGGGGCCTTGCACTGCACCGTTGATGATCACATGGTCGGCGCGAATTTCACCCACCACCACGGCGGTCTCGCTAATCACCAGCAAGCTTGGCGTGTTGGTGGTGGCTGTCAAGTTACCCAAAATATGACCATCAACGCGCAGCCCATCGGCAAACGCGATGTCCCCCGTAATGACGGTGCCGCTGGCGATTAAGCTTTTAATCGGAGGCTGTTTTTGTTGACCAAACATAGTAGAAATAAAAATGTGATGACCGTTAGAGTTTGAGCGTTTGCATGGCGCGTACCGTGCCACTTGGGCTATTGTCCATGACTTTAACCACAATCGACTTGACTTGTGCCTGCGCCGGTAAATCCATCAAACCATCTAGTCGACGGTACTGTTTGACATCAATGGGTAGGGTGCCTGTGGCTAAGCTAGAAGACCAAGGTTTGCCGTTTAGCAAGCCGTTCACGGTCACGTCTAACTTGCCCTTAAATTCATTTGGATTTTTGGCGGACTGCACCACCAGAACCTGCCATTTGAGTTGTCCGCTGGCTTGCATCTCGGCGTTCAAGCCCCGAATGGCAAGCGCCTCGGTGGTTGTCGAGGGGATGAGGCGCTCGAAGAATCCTAAATCATCACGCAAGGTTTGGTTGTCTTGCTCAAGCTGCTTGACTTTTTGCAGCAGCTTTTCTTGCGTAGCGCGTTCGGTGGCCATATTGATGCCCGACACGTTGGCAATCGACTGGGCTTTATCGCGCTCGTCGCGCAGTTTGGCCACCTCGACCTTCAGCGAGGCTAATTGTTCTTTTCCACCTTGATCAATGCCCGCCAAGTCTTTACCAAACTCAAACGCCCACAGGGCAATCGACGCGCAAAAACCGAGCACCAAGGCGGCCAGTACCCATTTGAGCGGCCAAGGCATGCTGGAGCGAATCGCCATACGGGGAGCGCTGATGGTGAGGCGACGCCTAAGAAGTCTAAATCGCATGAACGGAATCAACAATCATGGTAAAGAGGGATTAGGAAAGGAGGGGGAGTTCATCGTGAAGGGGTGCTGCGGGGGGGGGCACCACGCCCAACAAAAAACCGCCACAAACAATCGAGAGCTTGTGACGGTTTTGCAAGGCGGTAAGACTTAACGCTTGCTGAACTGCTTACGACGACGTGCGCCGCGCAGGCCAACCTTCTTACGCTCGACCTCACGTGCGTCGCGGGTCACAAATCCAGCTGCTGACAGCATGGGCTTGAGCGCTGCATCGTAGTCGATCAGGGCACGTGTCACGCCGTGACGAGTAGCGCCGGCTTGACCGGACTCGCCACCACCGTGGACATTGACCATGATGTCAAACGTTTCAACATGGTTCGTCAGCACCAATGGTTGCTTGACGATCATGATCGAAGTTTCACGACCAAAATAGTCCTGTACATCTTTGTCATTGACCGTAATTTTGCCTGTTCCCTTTTTAAGGAAAACACGCGCCACGCTGGATTTGCGACGGCCAGTGCCGTTGTTCCAATCACCAATCATGTGAGTGCTCCTTAAATCTCTAACGGTTTAGGTTGCTGAGCGGTATGGGGATGCTCTGCACCGCCATAGACCTTCAACTTTTTAATCATGGCGTAGCCAAGAGGACCCTTGGGCAACATGCCTTTGACAGCTTTTTCTAAAGCACGGCCAGGGTGCTTAGACTGCATATCTTTAAAGTTGGTGCCGTAGATGCCGCCTGGGAAGCCCGAGTGACGGTAATACATCTTGTCCAGCTCCTTCGTGCCTGTGACGCGGAGTTTGGCGGCGTTGACGACGACAATAAAGTCGCCTGTATCGACGTGAGGCGTATAAATGGCTTTGTGTTTACCGCGCAAACGGAGAGCAGCTTCGCTGGCAACTCGTCCGAGCACCTTATCGGTGGCGTCAATCACAAACCACTCATGCTTCACATCAGCTGGTTTAGCGCTGAATGTTGACATAGCATTTCTTTCAAATAAAAGTTGAGTGAGCAAGCCTGCTTTTCCACGGTCGGTGCTCTTCTAGCGAGAGCCTCTTAGGTGGGGACTTTGGTTAAAACCCAAATTTCCCTCGCGGCAGACTAAAACGCTAGGGAACTGCGCATTATAGCCGTGTGCGCCGAACTTGACTGGGCAAAGTGCCCGTCCAGCGCTTAAAGGTGCGACTGAAGTTGGAAGTGTCTTCAAACCCTAGCCGCGCCGCAATCTCTTCAATGGTTAGCTGCGAATAGCCAAGATACCAACGCGCCCGCTGTTCACGCGCTTCGTCTAGCAAAGCTTGGTAGCTGCTGCCGTCTTGCTTAAGTCTACGCATCAACGTTCGGTTAGAGATGCTGAAATGCTGAGCGATCTCGCCAAGCGAGGGGTAGTGCCCTTCGTGCGCGGTGAGCAGCTCAAACACGCTTTGCTGAAAGGGTCTTTGCGTCGATTGAAATGCCAATTGCTCGCACTGCTGATACGCCGCAGCAAACGCCTTGGCATCTGCCGTCATGCAAGGGCTTTGCAGGGCCGTGTGGCTCAGGTGGAACGCTAGGTGCGGCTTATTAAAGTGAAGTGAACCGGCGCATAGACGCTCAATCTCACTGCGCCACGGCGGCTCTGGAAATGGAAACTCAACCTCGACGAGATGATCCAGTCGGTACCCGGTAACCGCCTCCATCATGCGGATCAGCGTGGCAAACAGCATGCACGTCACAAAAACGCGGGCTTCACCTAAATCCACCAACTCCGTCAGTACCATCACCACGGCGCTGGGTTGGTGCAACAACTGATAGCGAACAGCCCCGTATCGAACACCGCCAAATCGCGCAACTGTCTCCAAAGCCTGCATCAAATCCCGGCTGGCAACGGCGGCGTTGCCCAGCGGCCCGTGGGCAGACACTTGCACGGCAGCGCCCACCTCAAGCCCCAGCCAAGGTCGGCCACTTAAGCGGAGTGCAGCCGCAATCAAACGCTGGATCGTGCTTTGATCCATCAAGGCATCGGACGTGGCTACCACCGCCCACGGCGGCAGACCCGCCATGTGCAACGCCGCGTCGACATCCACGCCCAGCCCGCGTAGCGTCACGCAGAGCATTCTTGCGTAAGTAGGATGCGTCAGAGGCAAAATCAAACCTTTTTCTGTGGGAGCGGTCAGCATGGGTACGGCAACCAATTGGCAGTTAATGACGATAACATGACATTATGAGCGGTGTTCAAGCGCCGCTTGATCGAGATACTGCGAGCTATTCAAACGACGACATCACTGAAGGAGACCAACCATGAGCACACTATCGGTAGCACCCCCCGCAGAACACTGGCGCGACAAACGCTGGTTGTGGCTGTTTAGCCCCTCTATCCCATTGGTCTACACTGGGACGATGGTGGCTTATTGGTGGACGGGCTCGTGGCTGTGGCTGCTGTACCCGCCGATTTCCATCCATCTGCTCATGCCCCTTTTTGATACGTTGTTTGGCGAAGACTTTAGCAACCCGCCCGAGTCTGCCGTCACGCAACTCGACCAAGACTTCTTCTACCGTGCGCTGGTGTGGAGTTACGTGCCGCTACAAATTGTGGGCACCGTGTTTGGTGCGTGGTTGGCCGCCACACAGACCATGCCGTGGTACGCCTTTACCGGACTGGTCTTGTCGGTCGGAGCGATCAACGGCATTGGCTTTACCACCGCGCACGAGCTGGGGCATAAAAAAGAATCGGTCGATCGTTGGTTGTCCAAAATTTCATTAGCGCCCACCATGTACGGACACTTCTATGTGGAACACAATCGCGGCCATCACAAACGAGTGGCCACCTTTGAAGACCCCGCCAGTGCCCGCATGGGCGAGAGCTTTTGGGCCTTCCTGCCGCGCACCATCGTGGGCAGCTTCCTATCGGCTTGGGCGCTGGAGCGTGACCGACTGAACGGACGAGGAAAAAGCGTTTGGAACATCGATAACGACAACCTCCAAGCATGGTCACTTACCGTGCTCTTGTTCGGCGCTTTAATTGCGTGGCTGGGCTGGGCGGTGCTGCCGTTTTTGGTCTTGCAAGGGCTTTACAGCGCGTCCATGCTGGAGGTGGTCAACTACGTCGAGCATTACGGACTGTTGCGTGCCAAAGACGCCTCCAATCGCTATGTGCGCTGCCAGCCTGAACACTCGTGGAACAGCAACCACATTGTGGGCAACGTCCTGCTCTATCACTTGCAGCGGCACTCTGATCATCATGCCCATCCTGCGCGGCGCTACCAAGCACTGCGTCATTTTGACGAAGCTCCCCAACTACCCTCCGGCTACGCGGGCATGGTGACCGTGGCTTATTTTCCGCCCCTGTGGTATGCCTTGATGGATCACCGCGTGGTCAGCCACTACAAAGGAGACCTGAGCAAGATCAACATGCAGCCCTCGGCGCGGGAGAGAATTTTCAAACGCTGGGGAGCGCAGGCTCAAGCTCAAGCGCAGACCTCATAGCCTAGGGACTTTTTGCATAGCTCCAGTCCGTTCGGACTGAGCTTGTCGAAGTCATTGATCCCGTTGCATCGCTGCTTAACGCAGTGTCCGTCGGATCAAGTTGTCGCTAGGACAATTCACACAAGGCGCAGCGGCAGCTCCCGCAGGCGCTGCCCCGTGAGGGCAAACAGTGCGCAGGCCACGGCTGGCGCAACCGGCGGGAGCGCAGGCTCTCCCACGCCTTCGGGTGCGCGGGTGCTGGGCACGATGTGGGTGCGCACCGTGGGCATCTCGTCCATGCGCAGCACGCGGTAGTCGTGGAAGTTGCTTTGCTGGACTTGTCCGTCTTTGAAGTCGATCTTGCCAAAGAGTGCCGCCGAGAGTCCAAACGCAACGTTGCTCTCCACTTGCTGCGCAACGCCCGCAGGGTTGACGCAAAACCCGCAGTCCACCGCAGCGGTGATGCGGCGCACACGGATGAGTTTGTCCGCGTCAACAAAGACATCGGCCACCATGGCCACGATGCTGCCAAACGATTCGTGCAGTGCCACGCCTAGCGCCCCGCTGGGGGTGGGGTAGGCTTTTTCGTGCTCGCTCACCGCCAGATCAAGCGTCGCCAGATGGCGCGGGTGGTTGTGTAGCAAGCCGCGCCGGTACGCCACGGACTGCGCAAAGCGATCCGCTGGTGTGATGGGGTGGTTGCGCGTCGCATGCCGCTGCGTCAGCGCTGCTTGGGCGCATTCGTCTAAAAATGATTCTTGAAAAAACGCTTGGTGCGAGTGCCCAACCGAGCGCCAAAAACCAACCGGGATGGGCATCTCCACGGCCACGTGCGAGACGGCAGCGGCAGGAAATTCGTAAGGCTGATCGAACGCGCCTTCGCTGCTGGTTTTGTCGGGTCCCGCCATGGGCAAACCGACGTTGCGCGAAAAGTACTGGGGCACGATGTGCTGCCCTGCCGATTGATTGACCCACGCCGTGATGTTGCCCGATGCGTCCAGCGCCGCGTCAAACTTGGCCATCGCGGCAGGACGGTAGAAGTCGTGCTGGAGATCGTCCGGGCGCGACCAAACGAGTTGTAGGCTGCCTTCTCCCAGGGTGCCAAAGTGGGAAGCCGCAATGGACGCGGCTTGCACGGCAGTATCGACCTCTAAGCGCCGTCCAAAGCCGCCTCCTAGAAAGGGCACTTGGACATGGACGCTATTTTTAGCCAGTCCCAGCACGCTGGCGGCGGTGTTTCTGACCAGGTCTGGGACTTGCGTTCCTACCCAGAGGGTGGCTGTGCGAGCAGCGCCGCGTCCCACGATGGAGACGGTGGCGTTCATGGGCTCCATGGTGGCGTGGGCGAGGTAAGGCGCACGATAAGTGGCCGCGAGCAGCAAAGGCTGGGAAGCCTTGTCATGCGTGGCTTGCGCGGCCTGCTGAGCCTGCGCGAGGCGGGCTTTGGCATCGCCTTGGCGCCAATAGGTAAAACCATCGTCTGTTGCGAGGGCGGCGCTCAGTTGTTGGGTGATCTGTTCGTTAGACCATTTGCTGGCCGCTTGGCTGGCCCACTTGACTTTGAGCGCATCAAGCGCCATCTTGGCTTGCCAGTACGAAGCGGCAACCACCGCCACGCCGCCGGTATTGCCGCAGCCGTTGATGTTGGCCGCGAGCGTGACGACCCCGCGCACCCCCGCCATGGCCAGCGCGGCGCTTGAGTCAACCACGGCTGCGCTGCCGCCACGCACCGGACACATCAGCATGGCAGCGTAGTGGCGAGCTTGAGGGTTGCTTGCCTGCGGCGCATCGATGCCAAACACCGCGCTGCCATTGGTTTTGCCAACAGCGTCTCTGCGCAGCGTGGGCTGACCCAGTAACTTGAAGTCTTGCATGGCTTTGAGTTGCCAGCTCGCTGCGGGTTCGATTTTTTGTCCGAATTGCCGGATCACATCACCAAGGGGCATCTGCTGCTTGCCGCTTGAAAACACGCCATCGACCAAGCTGATGCTGCCGGCTGCCACGCCCCAGGCTTTGGCCAAAGTGTGGATGAGCGAGGTGCGCGTCATGGCGGCTGCTTCGCGCAGCGGTAGCCATAAGTCTTTGACGCTGCTGGAGCCGCCCGTCATCATGATGCCCAGCTCGCGCGCTACTTTAGTCATCGTCCAGCGTGCCGTGCGAGCCAGTGCGCCCGCGTCGTCTGGGCGAAAAGGAATGCCTTCGGACAGACCCGCGACGTTGCCATAAAGACGGTCGATGGGCGACTGCTCGGTACGCACGGCAGCAAGCGCCACGCCCAGCTCTTCCGCCACGATCATGGCCAGCGCCGTCAAGATGCCTTGACCCATCTCGGACTTGGGCATGGCCAGCACAACACTGCCATCGGCTCCTAGTTTGAGCCAAGCATTGAGCGCGATTTGACCGCCCTCTAGCGGCAAACCTTTGCCCAGCAAGCGCTGGCGCGGCGGCAGTACGCCCCAGCCTACCGTGAGAGCAAAGGTAGTGCCCAAACCCATGAGTAAAAAGTGTCGCTTTTTCATCGTCATCTCTCCTTGGTGTGTTGTCTCAATAGAATGGCTCCATTATGTTTTCATACCGACACGGCTTTCATGCGGGCAATCACGCCGATGTGCTCAAACACATCACCCTCGTTGCATTGCTGCAATACCTCACTCAAAAAGACACGCCACTCACGGTCATAGACACCCACGCGGGCGCGGGGTTGTACCGTTTGGATGGTGACTATGCCCATACCTCGGGCGAAGCGGACGAAGGCATCTTGCGGCTGTTAAAACAAAAAACAGAAGACGACACCATCAACGCTTACCGTGCCTTGATCGCGCAGTTCAATTCCGGCAACGCGCTGTCGGTGGACACCAAGGTGTATCCCGGCTCACCTTTTCTTGCGCAGAAGCTGCTCCGCTTTGACGACCGTTTGCGCTTGTTCGAGCTGCATCCCAGCGACCACCGATTTTTAGAAGGCAATATGGAGCAGCTGCGTGTCAACCGGCAAGTGACCGTGAAACGTGAAGACGGTTTTGAGGCGCTCAAAGCACTGCTACCGCCGCCCAAGTCGAGCACCGGTTCGCGCCGAGCTTTGGTGCTGATCGACCCTAGCTACGAAATCAAAAGCGACTACATGAAGGTGGAGCTCGCCATTGCGGATGGCCTCAAACGCTTTGCCACGGGTTGCTACGCGGTGTGGTACCCCATCATTCCAAGGCAAGAGGCGCACGACTTACCGCGCCGCTTAAAAACCTTAGCAAGTCAAGCGGGCAAGACTTTTTTGCACGCAACACTGAACGTTGGCAGCGCGGGTCTGGATAAAGACGCTGTGGGCACCTTTGCGGCGCATCGCACGGGCAATGTCAACCGGGGCTTGTCGGCCAGCGGCATGTGCATCATCAACCCGCCGCACACCTTAAAAGCCACGCTGGAAGCGGCGCTACCAGAGTTGGTGCGTTACCTTGGGCGCGGCAAAGGGCAAGGGTTTGTGGTGGTGTGATGGGTTGAGATGACGGCGGGTTTAGGTTTTGCTCTCAGAACTGCTTTTGCCGAGCAAGTAGCCTGCGATCGTTCCCAGAAGACCCATGACAGGGCCCATTTGGTCTTGCGAGTAGCCAGCAACTACTAGGAACAGTGCCCCAATCACGATAGTGATGGTACAGAAAAGTCGTAAAACGGCTTCGGGATGAATGTTTGTTTTTCGCAAAACCATCGTCATTAAGCACAAAATGATTAAACCGAAGGCAAGTACTGATGCACTAATCGTCATGGCATCATCGGCACGCCAAAACGGAAGCCCTTGCTTAGGGGTTACAGAGGTTGTGGTGACTTCTGGACTGTTTTGGGTAGTGCTCAGTTGTTGATTGATAGCTTCGGTTTGTTTTTGTAGAGTCTCAGTCGCATTCATTTTTGTTGTCCTTTTTCAAGCTCCAAGATTCTTTTCTCTAGCAGAGACAATTTTTTCTCTAATAGATCAATTCGAATGTCGATGCCTAATTCCGTTTTTTTGTTAAGTTGCGAAGGCGCTGTAATGGTTTGGGACATACTTCCCTTTTGTAACTCTGCTCCTATTTGTGATTGAGTATCGGTATTTTTAAATCCTCTGGGCAGACTCTGCGCACTGGCGATACTGTTGAGGCATAGCAGTCCTAGACAAAAAATAAATGTTTTCATGCTCATGGTGATGGCTCCCGTGATGATTGAATTTAAATTTTGGGATGAAGTCGCATCAAAGCCCATAGCAAAAACCCTAAAAGGCATTAGCATTCCGCTCGCCCTAAGCCCGTTGAGGGGTGAAAGTTAATATGGCGACGGTGACATCGTTCTACGCACACGAAGCTTTGTGGTGGTGTGAGATCGTACAATGCGACGACCAATCATTTAGTTTTATGTCATGACTACTGCCACACATGCACGCCCACGCTCAGTCAATGTCACCGTCAAGCTCCATGAATCGCAGCGTGAAAGAATTAAATTGCTTGCTGCTCATAAAAAACAGACACCACATTATTTGATGATTGACGCAATCAACAGCTATCTTGAAGCTGAAGAGCGTCAGCAAACTGTACTCAAAATGGTGGATGAAGGGAATGATCATTTTGAGCGAACCGGTTTGCATATCACCACACAAGAGATTCGCACTTGGCTTGCCCAAGTTAAGGTCAATCCGAATACGCCTCGCCCGGTATGCCATCTGTAAAGCTCTCGGCACTGGCCGATCTTGATCAAGCAAGAAAAAAACAGATACGGTGCAGATTTCCCGAATCTTGAATCAAAAAGAACAGTACGCTGCCAACACCATTTGACTCAATGCGGAAGAGGCCGAAGGCTGGTAGTCGTTTAGGCTCTACCCCAGCTCGCGGTGCCGCACCAGCACCGGCCAATCGCGCTTGAAGGTTTGGGCGAGTTGCTCGGCCAAATAAACCGAGCGGTGTTGTCCGCCTGTGCAGCCAATGGCGACGGTGACGTAGCTGCGATGATCGCGCTGCAAACTGGGCAGCCAGTGTTCGATAAACGTAGCGATCTGAGTTTGCATGGCCTGCACTTCGCTGCTGGCGCTTAAGTAATGCATCACGTCCGCATCGCATCCTGTCAGGGCTTTGAGGTGCGGCTCGTAGTGCGGGTTGGGCAGCATGCGGACATCAAACACGTAGTCGGCATCCAGCGGCACGCCGCGTTTAAAAGCGAATGATTCAAACACCACGGTCAAGCCCGTTTGGGCGCTGGGGTGCAGGGCTAAATCCTTCACGATGCTTTGTAGTTGCATGCTGCGGATGAAGCCCGTCTCGATGATGTGCGCACGTTCGCGGATGTCAGCCAGCAACTGGCGCTCCAGCGTAATGGCTTCTTGAATGGCGAGTCGCTCGTCGCTGGCTTGTGGGCTAGACAGCGGATGGAGCCTGCGCGTTTCGGAGTAACGGTGCAGCAAAGTCTCGTCGCTGGCTTCTAAAAACAACAGCTGGAAGCTGACCCCTCGCGCTTGCAAACCCGTCAGTACGGTTGGCAGCTCGGGCAGTGACTTGGCGCTGCGCACATCGACGGCAATGGCAAAGCGGTGGTTGGCGCTTGCCGCTGTTTGCTGCAGCTGCAAATCGACAAACGGCAAGATGAGCTCTGGCGGTAAGTTGTCCACGCAATAAAAACCCGTGTCTTCCAGCGCCCGCAGCGCCACCGACTTGCCCGAGCCCGACATGCCGGTGATGAAGATGATCTCTAGGGATGGTGCTTGGGGTGTCATGCAAGACTCAGCATTTCTTGGGCGTGTTGGAGTGCCGCCTCACTTTGTTGGGTGCCGCTAGAGTCGCTGCTGCCACCGCCTAGCATCCGTGCGATCTCGCGCACGCGCGCGTTTGCGCTCACCATGTCGATGTGGCTGTAAGGCGCTTGGTTGGCAGCTGGCGAACTCGTCGCACCATGTACTTTGCTGACCACGCCGTGGTGATCGGCTTTGCTGGCGACTTGCGCAAGGTGCGTGACGGCGAGTACTTGGCGATCGCGTCCCAATTGCTTCATGAGTTTGCCCACGGTCTGCGCGGTGGCACCGCCAATGCCGGAGTCGATTTCATCAAAAATAAGCGTGGGCGCACTGCCCAGTTGCGAGGTGGTCACGGCAATGGCCAGCGCAATGCGTGAGAGTTCGCCGCCCGAGGCGACCTTGGCAATGGGCTTGGGCTGGGTACCGCTATGCCCCGCGACTAAAAATTCGGTGGACTCCAGCCCATAGGCGGCAGGCGCGTCAAGCGTGCTGAGCGCCACCTGAAATTGACCACCTTGCATGCCCAGCTCTTGCATGGCGCTGGTGATGGCGGCAGCTAGGCGCGGCGCGGCTTCTTGGCGTTTGGCAGAGACCTGCTGCGCGGCAGCCATAAAGCGGGTATACGCGGCGCGTTCGGATGCCTCCAGCGCGTTCCCATCGCTTTGTGCGTTTAGCTCTGCCAGCGATGCCTGCCAATTTGCCAGCGTGTCGTGCAGCGCATCGGGGGCGCATTTAAAACGCCGTGCTAGCGATAACCAATCGACCATGCGTGCATCGAGTTGGGCGAGTCGCACGGGGTCTAAGTCCAGTCGGCGCAGGTAGGCTTGCAAGCTGCGCGAGGCATCCCGAATTTGCACGAGACTGCTCTCTAATTCTTCGCAGATGGCCGCAAAGCCTTGTTCTATATGGCTTTGCGCTTGCAGGCCTTGCAGGGCACGGTGGATAAGGCTTGCAGCGTGATCGCGCATTTCACCATGGCTGCCATGACCGCCCTCGCCACCATCCAGTGCCGTCATCGCCTGCTGGGCGGCATCAATCAAGCTTTGTGCGTGAGAGAGGCGGGCGTGCTCGCTGCCCAGCTCTTGCCATTCACCCGCGAGCGGGGCGAGCTTGCCCACTTCGCTGATTTGCCATTGCAAGCGCTCGCGTGCTTGGTCTTGTGCGCCAGCGCTTGCGCGTGCTTGTTCGAGTGCTGCTTTGGCGCTGCGCCAAGTCTCCCAGGCGGCGCTCAGAGGCTGCATATCGATGTGTGCGTAGGCATCTAGCAACTCGCGCACGGCATCGGCTCGGGTCAACATCGCCCAAGCATGCTGACCGTGGATGTCTACCAAGTGCTCGGCCAGTTTGCGCAGTTGCGCGGCCGTGGCAGCGCTGCCGTTAATCCAAGCGCGGCATTTGACAGCGAAGGCCACTGTGAGCCGAATCAGCAGGTGTTCGTCGGGCTCAAGGCTTGTTTCAAAGCCCGATTCGGCCAGCCATGCATCGACGGCAGGGGTGCGATCAAACTCGATGGCGACATCGGCTTTGCTCGCGCCTTCGCGTACCACGTCCGCATGGGCACGCTCACCCAGCGCCATTTGGATGGCATCAATCAAGATCGATTTACCTGCTCCGGTCTCGCCCGTTAGCACGGTAAAGCCGCTGGCAATATCCAGCTCTAGACTGGGCACAATCACAAAGTCGCGCAAGATGAGTCGGTGTATCGCCATGATGTCCGCTTGTTCTTTTTAAGACTCGTTCCAGTGCAGTTTGTGCCGCAGCGAGTCAAAATAATTCCAGCCCAGCGGATGCAAGAACGTGGCCGCATGCGTCGCGCGGCGTACCACGAGGCGGTCACCTTGGGCAAGTCCTGCAAGCGACTGCATATCAAAATTGGCACTGGCTTCGCGCCCCGAGAGTAGCTCGATCACCACTTCGCAATGGTCGGGTATCACGATGGGGCGATTCGATAAATTGTGCGGCGCAATCGGCACCAAAATCCAGCCTGCAAGACTAGGATGCAGCAGCGAGCCGCTGGCCGACAAAGCATAAGCCGTCGAACCCGTTGGCGTGGAGACGATCAGACCATCGGCTCTGTGATTGGCGACAAATTTGCCGTCTACGTGAATGCTCAGCTCGACCATGCCAGCGGTGGCATCGCGGTTGACGACCACATCGTTCATGGCCATGGCGCTGAAGATGCGCTCTTGGTTACGCACCACATCGGCGTGCAACAAATGGCGCTGCTCGGAGA
>CAZAIW010000035.1:0-11063 GCA_964485285.1 uncultured Burkholderiaceae bacterium
CGTACAGCGTGACCGAGTCAAACGCCGTGGACAGGCGCTTGGCGGGCATGCCTTCGCTGACCACTTTGAAACGGCGGTTGGTGCGAAAGGCATCGCCCTCGCCGGCGAACATGCGGGTTGGGTCTTCGTTCTCGCGTTTGAATGCAAAAGTGCCAGCGGTGTACGGAAAGCTGCCCGGCACGTTGTCCAGCATGAGCCACTCGAGGATGTCGCCGTGGTCTTGGAACTTGGGCAAGCTCACTTTACGAATGGTGGTGCCGCTGAGCGACCGGGTAGTCAGGGCGGTGCGGATTTCTTTATCCCGGATTTTGACCACGTATTCGTCGCCCGCATAAGCCTCAATCATCGCAGGCCACTGCGCCAGAAGCCTTGCGGCGCGGTCATCCTGAGCCTGCTCGCGTTGCGAGGCCAAGTCCAGTGCGGCTTCCGAGGCTTTGGCTTTTTCAGGTTTGCCGATTTTGAGCATGTCTGCGGCGGCTTTGAGCTGTTGAATCTCGCGTGCCAGCTTGGCTTGTTCGCGGGCATGTCGTTTGTAGTGGCGCACCGTGTCAGCAATTTCGGACAGATAGCGGGTGCGGCTAGGCGGAATAACCGGCGTTTGGTGCGTGCTGTGGCGCGTGCTCACCAGCGGCAAAGTGCCTGCCGTCAGTGGCAGTCCCAGCGCCGCAAGCCTAGGCTTCATGGCTTGGTAGAGCGCTGTCACGCCATCATCGTTAAACCGCGCGGCCACGGTGCCAAAGACGGGCATTTGTTCGGCCGGGGTGCTCCACGCTTCTTGGTTGCGCTGCACTTGTTTGGCAACGTCGCGTAGCGCGTCAGCTGCGCCCTTGCGGTCAAATTTATTGATGGCAACAAACTCAGCAAAGTCCAGCATGTCAATCTTCTCTAGCTGACTGGCGGCACCAAACTCGGGGGTCATCACGTAGAGCGGTATATCGACGAGCGGAACAATGGCGGCATCGCCTTGCCCGATGCCGCTGGTCTCGACAATCACGAGATCAAAACCGGCGCATTGAACGGCGGCTAGCACATCGGGCAGGGCGGCGCTGATTTCGTTGCCATAGTCGCGCGTGGCCAGCGAGCGCATGAACACACGCGCACCTTGTTGCCACGGCGAAATCGCATTCATGCGGATGCGGTCGCCTAAGAGTGCGCCCCCGCTCTTGCGACGCGAGGGGTCAATCGAGATGACCGCGAGGGTGAGCGCATCGTTTTGATCCAAGCGCAAGCGGCGGATGAGCTCGTCGGTGAGGCTCGATTTACCTGCACCGCCCGTACCCGTGATGCCGATGACGGGGGCCTTCTTTTTTGCGGCCATTGAGCGGACTTCCTCCAGCAACTTGCCGTCTATGGTTTTGTTTTCAATGACGGTCATGAGCTGCGCCAACGCTCGCCAAGCCACGTCCGTTGTGCCTTGCACAGCCTTTATCGATTGGGGAGCATAGCTGGATAAATCGAAGTCCGCCGTTTGAATGACCTCGCCAATCATGCCCGGCAGCCCCATACGCTGCCCGTCTTCGGGGCTAAAAATACGCACGCCAACGCTGGCTAAATCGGCAATTTCTTCGGGGACGATCACGCCGCCGCCGCCGCCTGTGACCTTAATGTGGGCACCGCCGCGCTCCTCTAGCAGTTGCACCATGTATTTGAAGTATTCGACGTGTCCGCCTTGGTACGAGCTCATCGCAATGCCTTGCACATCCTCTTGCAGCGCAGCGGTCACAACCTCCTCGACCGAACGGTTGTGCCCAAGGTGGATGACCTCAGCGCCCATGCTTTGCAAAATGCGTCGCATGATGTTGATGGCGGCATCGTGTCCGTCAAACAGCGAAGCGGCGGTAATAAAACGGACTTTGTTCGTGGGCTTGTAACTAGCGAGGGGGTGGGGGGCTGGAGTAGTCATAAAAATTATTTTAGAGACTTAAACCATCGTTAGCTTACGAGCCTATGCCGCATGGGCACACCCTTTGAGCGGGCGTTAGCGAGCGTAGACGTAGACGAAATACAGATGCTGTAGCGCCAAGACCAAGATCGCGCAACCCAGCGCAATGTGCGTGCCCAGTAACCAGCGATGGGCAACGGGCGATAGCGTCCACCATTCTTGGTGGCGCAGTCCGCCGCTCAAGGCAAGTAGCGCCATCACAAGCCACAGTAATTGCAAATACCCCGTGGGGACTGCGCTGGCATGCAGGCACACGCCCAAGGCGGCCAGCAGTCCTAGTAGTTGGTGAATCAACAAGAGGCGGGGAAAGCGCTGTACGTCGGTCGATGGTGCGCGCCATAGTCCGTAGCTGGTGTTGGCAATCATGAGTATCAGTAGCGTGTAGCCCGTGAATTGCTTAATGCCATCGGCGCGAAAGGCGGGTAAATCAAATCCAGACAAGCCCAGCTTTTGCAGGATGAGCAGTAACAGCATGAGTGCACCCAGCCCTAGGGACAGCAAGGCGAGGCGAGCCGTACGGGACGGAGGCGCTACTCGGGGAGCGGGGCTGCGACTCATGAGCGAGCGCCTTTTTCTTTGTCTTTACTCGCGTTTTCTTTCAGCGCTTTGCTGAGTTGTTCCAGTGTTTGCACGGAATTCATTTCTTTGATCGCCCGAGAAAATTCAATGCTGTCGGGCAAAAAGTTGCCATCTCGTGGCCAGCGCGAGCCTAGGGTGTAGCGATGATTGGTATCAAACTTTTTGACTTTGGCCAAATAAGACTCATACGACAAGATGGCTGACTCACGCAGCTGATCAATCATCACGAGCATAGCGGTGGTGCTGACGCGCTGACCACTGTACGCCCACGTGGTGGCGCCCATGACATCATCGAGTTTCCAATCTTTTTTCGGTGAATTCGTGTGGTCATTGTGGCAACTCACACAGCCTTTGGCGGCCGCAAAGTCAGGAAACATCGCCGTCACACGCTTGAGGCTAGGGTCGTAAAAAAATTGTGGCTCTCGGCTTTTTTTGATGGCTTCAAAATGCTGCATTTGTAAGCCGGTAAACAGGTTTTCTCGAACAATCGGTTGATCCGAGCCTAGGTACAAACTGAGCTTGGGGTTTTTCTCTTGCAAGTGGTTAGACATTTCGCGCAGTAGTAGGGCTGGCAGAGGACCTGCAAATACATCAGGGCGACGCCAGTCTTCGGAGAATTTCAAACCGCGATTACTGCCTTCGGTGACCAACTCTTTGGTGTAGACCGAGCGGATGCGGGCGTTTTCGGTATTCAAAATTTGCAGCGCTTGCTCAGCACGCAGGCCTTGTGCAGCATCGTCTTGCGCCAAGGGCGGCGGAGCCGAGGCAAACAGATAAACACTGAGCGCTAGCAGCGCAGCAGCCAGTGCCAAGTAGGGCTGGTTTTTGCCACGCATGACCCACTCTTTGGCGCGGCTGGGCAAGGTGGATGCCGTCGTTGTGGCTGCGGGCTTGGTCAATGGAGCGGTCATTTGGTTTCCTTTTTGCCTTTGATAATGGGCTCGCCGTAAGGTGACTCACCGGTTTGGAAGTAACGATCAATTTGCGTGAGTGATGCCGCATCTTCTAGCCGTAGGGGCACTTTGTAACGGTGGTTACCGTGGAAGTCATGACACTGCAAGCAGGTATCCCAGCGTTTGTTTTTGATGAGCTCGGCGTGTGTGGGCTCGATGGTTTCTTTTTTGACTTTGAGTTCGCTGTGGCAGCTGGCACAAAAATTGGTTTGGTGGATGCTCAGGCGCGTGCCCGAGTGCTCGCGGTGGCAGCTCACGCACATATGAGGCGCAATGTCGCTGCGAACACTGGCAAAGCGCGGCTCTAAAAAGCGATGCGCGGGATGCCGATCAGAGGCATTGTTGTGGCACGAGGTACAGGTTGCGTTGTCCACGGGCAAGTTGCCAAACGAGGCCCCCTCGCTACGCAAACCTAACCAGTGCTGCACTTTGGCTTGCATTTGTTGGCGCGTGGTGCCCGGTGCACCTTGATGGCAGGACGCGCACTTGAGGTCTGCATGACCCACATTAAAGTTGCCGTGCGGCCTGACCGATTCAAAGTTCGGAAACAAAAGCAAAAGCGACAGCAGCAGCAAAGCCAGAGCCCACAAATAACCGCGCCGCCGCACGGTGGTGCGCTTGGGCGGAGTCACTGCGCTGGACGAGCCATTAGCCAAAGGTGATGCTGCCGAACCAGCAGACGAGGCTTCTGTCTGAGCGACAAAAAATTGCTCGATATGAATGCGACTGCCCGGCACTTTGGCACGTTGTAGAGCGGTATGAACGAGGGCGACATAAGGAGCGGGGCCGCAGATGATGAACGTGGCGTTCGGCTTGGACTGGACTAAGTTTTTGATGTGCGCATCATCAATCAAGCCCTTGGTTTGTCGATCCCGCACGAAGTAGTCGAAGTGTTTGTGCTGCGTTTTGGCTTGTGCAAAGGTGTCTGTAAAGACCGCCTCGGCGGCGGTGTCAACGCTGTAGTCGAGAAACAGCGGCGAACCCTCGCCCAGTACGTCCAACAGCCGAACCGCTGGCGTGATGCCAATGCCCGCAGCAAAAAAGACCACGGGTTGATGGCTGGGTAGATCAAAGCCAGAGCCGGTGGGAATGGATACCTGCACGTGCCCGGTCTGTTGCCCGGTTTGTGCCTCTGTTTGTCCAAGGAGCAGCTGTGGTGTCATGGCTCCCGATGCTTTTAAGCGCACCGCGATGTGCAGGGTTTGCGCGGCGAGGTCTTGTTCGACCACGGTGTAGGTGCGCTCAATTGAAGTGGAGGCTGTGGTGAGGCGCACCACCACATGCTGACCGATTTTGACTTCGGGGTAGTGCTGGGCTTGGTGCAGCTGTAGCTTGACCGAAAAGATCACGCGGTCTAGGTTGTCCGCGCTGCTTTGCGTCAGGGGTGTGCTGGTGATGTCGACCGTATACCAAGCGCTTTGCCCGAGTCGCTCGCACAGCCGTGGGACGCAGCTACCGCACGTCACCCCGCAACCCAGTTGTGTGCCCAAGTCCTCTAGGGTGGCTTTGGGGTGTTGTTGCAAAAAGCGGTCAATCGCAGACGAGCTGACATTGCCGCAATAGCAAACCGGGTCTGTGGATGGGGTAGAAGATAGAGGCATAGTGGTTCATCGTAGGGGTCAACGATTACAGAACGTTTACGGTTTGAGCTGAAGTTTTAGCACTTCGCCTGCAACGCAGCGCCCTTGTACTTTGCCGCCTTCAATGCCACTTCTAAAGTGAATGCCCGCGTAGAGCCTTGAGATCGCCGCCTCGTCAGCTGCCGCTTTAAAGCTGGCGAAGCTGCGGGGTCCCCAGCCACGGTCGTTGTGGGTGTTGTCGGTAAAGCGGGTGGTGGCACCAAAATGTTTCTCTAAGATGGCCGCCGCGCTGCTGGACTGTACCGAGTGTCCTGAGGGGTACTCGGGAAAGGGCGGTGTGTTCATCAAGGTCGGAACCCAGTTGCTGTCTAGGGTGAGTTGGACATAGGTGACGGGGCGCAGCACGTTGGTGGTGTATTTGGTTTTCCAGCTAGCGATAAAGGCATCTGCCATGGCAATGTTCAGCCGCGCGTAGAGCTGTGCGGCATCTGCCAAGTTGGCTTGATGGGTCTTGAGCAAATCGCCTGCAATAAACACCCAATGCCCTGCGGGCGTGGGGGTTTTGAGCGGATCGTCCGCCCAGTACAGCGCCAGCTGGCGCTGCTCGGGCGTGGCTTGGTTGCTTGTGCGGTAAACCTCTTGTGCCTCTTGGTACAGCGCCGAGTTGGGTTGCTCGGAGTAAGCAGGCGGTGCAGGTGCGGGGCATTGGTCGGCCGCTTTTAACGCAAAGGGACGCACCGCCCCCCACCACGGCAGCAGTGGTGGGGCAAAGGCGGGCGGCGTGGCCGACCACTGACCTGCACCGCTGGGTGGTACGTAATTTTCTTGCGCCCGTTTGAGGGGCCCCCACGCCTCGTGTCCGCCATCGGTACGAGCCCAGGTCATGATGGCCATCGCCATCAATTTGCCGTAGGTTTGCGAGCGGTTGCTCATTTCGGTGGTGACGGTGTGGGGGTCAAAGTCGCGCGTGAGTTTGAGCGGCAAGTTGCGCTCCAGCAAGTCAATGCGGGCTTTGTTTTCGGCGCTGGCGGTGGGATACATCATGCGCGTCATGGTGGCCAGTGCTGCGTTGGCCACGGTGGGCCAGTGCAGTGGCTCGTCGGGCTGCACCAGCGGAAGCGATTGCAGCTCGTTCAATTGACCAGCCAAACTGTTTGATTCGGGGATGCCCGGGGCGACGGACTCGTACAGCGTCAATCCCAAATAGGCCAAGGAGCGCGAGGCAACCGGTGGGCTAAAGCCGTTGGTTTGCTGCGTGAGTTGCAGCGCCAGAGCAAACCACTCGGTGGCGACAGCGGCTGAAAATGCCGCTGCTGGCTTCGATTTTGAACCAGCCTCTTGCCCGTAAGCCTTATTCTGATTGGCTTGCAGGGCTGTTATGGCTGCTAGACCAATCAGAATAAGGCTTAGCGGCCATCGCACTTTTGAAAATATCATGGCGCACTCCATGGGGTGATGCCTTGCGAGCTTATGGTGTAGAACCGATTGGCGGACACGTCCATCCACGCGCTCCATGCCGCAGGTGCGCTGTCAACGCTAGGCCATTGAATGCGAACCTGCGCACGCTCGGCTGCGCCAAGGCCAAAGTGCAGCCAACCCATCTGACCGCTGGCGTGTCCACCGCCAACGGTGAGCTCTTGCCGGATGGTGCGCCCTTGGAGCTTGACTTCGACCCACGCACCGACGGCATCACGATTGCCCGTGGACTGCGTGAGTTTGAGTTGTAGCCAGTGCGCCGTCGCCGTGTCGCTTGATGGCAGCTGCCGCCACACTTGCGCTTTGTCCCAGCGGTTGATTTGGATGACGTCGAGCAAGCCGTCGCCATTCAAGTCCGCCACCATGCCGCCGCGTCCGCGCTTAAAGCTGGCTAAGTTCGCAAGGTGTCCCGCTTCAAAGAACCGTCCATCGGGTTGTTGCAGCAGCAAGTTGCTGGGGTCAAGCATGGCAAAGTCTGGCATGGTGGAGACGTTGCCTTTCACGATAAACAGGTCGGTCAACCCATCGTTGTTGATGTCGGCAAACTGCGCGTGCCATGCGGTGGAGGGGTGCACATCACCACCTACATAGGGGCGGTGCGCCGTCACGCCGCGCTTGTAGGCCATGTCGGTGTAACGCGGCTGCATGCGGCTGGTGTTTTGCACGCCATCCGTCGCCTCTAGCACCTGGAGTTTGTTGTCGGACATGCTGGTCAAAAAAACATCGGGAAAGCCATCGCCCGTGATGTCATGACTGGCAATGCCCATGCCCCAAATTTGCAGTGGCCTCCAACCATCGGCGGCGGTGTAGAGCGTGGGGGCTGCGCCGCTGTTCATGCGCCACAGTTGCTCGGCACCGCCTTTGTAGTATTCGCGGTCGTTGCTGACCCGTAGCGAGGCCACGCCCGAGCGATTCCAATCCGAGAAAAGCATGGACAGTGCACAAAATCCCGGAGCCAAGGCCTCGGGTGCTCGGTAGCCAGCACTGGTGCCCGGCGCAGTCGCTGCCTTGGGGCGAAGCAATAAAGTGGGCGTGCAGCTGCCCCACGGAAAATCAGGTTTGCTGCGGTCGGTATAGGTGCCAAAGGCCAGCGTTGGCCAGCTTTGTCCACGCTCCCACGTGGCCGAAAACGCCGTATGCCAGCCGTTACCGGTGTGAATGTTCCAAGCTTGATTGGCTCGCTCAAACTTGCATTGCCCAAGTCCTTTGAACACCTGCACCTCGCCCACGCGCAGCACGACCAGATCGGTCTGCCCGTCACCGTTGATGTCCAGCGGATAAGCGCCAATGGCATTGGTCAGCTCAAGACCTGAGCGTTCCTCGGTCAACTTGAGTGCACCGCCTCGGGTGCTTTTATTGCGATAGAGCTTGGCTTTGTTGACTCCGGCGGTCACGTAAATGTCGGGCAAGCCATCGGCATCGCAGTCAAAGACCGCCACACCACCGCCCACCATGTACTCGCCTTCGCCTTCAAAGCGACTTTGCAGTCCCGCCGCATCGGTCTCTTCGACAAAGCGCGGCAGGGGTGGTGCTGGCTGGGGTGGCGTTGATAGTGGTGGCGTTGGCAATTGCGGCGTTACCTGTGCAGAGCCTATGAGAGACAGCGTACCAAGAGCAAAAACAGCAGCAACAGCAAAGACAAAACGCATGGTGGAGGATGGCGAAGGTGTGATGGTTGGCATCTTATTTAGTTTGACTGAAAAACTATATCGGGTTTGTCCCTATCTCAATTTGTGGTGACTTGTCCTAAGATTAGTTCGCTGCCGCAACTAAATGGCTGCATGCGTTCAAGTGTTTAAACCCAAGGCCGTCAGCGGCTCTTTATCAATGGAGATACCTATGAAGTTAAAAAGAACATTAACCGCCTTGGCCTTGAGCATGGCTACAGCCGGTGCCTTTGCCCAAGTGGTGGGTGTGAGTTGGTCCAATTTTCAAGAGGAACGTTGGAAAACGGACGAAGCCGCGATCAAAGCGCAATTGGCTAAATCGGGCGCTAGCTACATCAGCGCGGATGCGGGGGGCTCACCAGAAAAGCAGCTCGCTGATATTGACAGCTTGATTGCCAAAGGTGCAAAAGCGCTCATCGTTTTGGCGATGGACAAAGACGCTATCTTGCCAGCGGTGAACAAAGCAGCGCAGCAAAAAATTCCGGTGGTCGCCTACGACCGCTTGATCGAAGCGCCGGGCGTTTTCTACATCACGTTTGATAACGTGGAAGTTGGACGCATGCAGGCGCGTGCCATTTTGGCGGCCAAACCAAAAGGCAATTACGTGATGATTAAGGGCTCGCCGACCGACCCGAACGCTAACTTCTTGCGTGGTGGTCAACAAGAGGTGATTGATGCAGCCGTCAAAAAAGGCGACATCAAAATTGTGGGCGATGAGTACACCGATGGCTGGAAGCCCGAAGTGGCACAAAAGAACATGGAACAAATCTTGACCAAGAACGGCGGCAAGGTTGATGCCGTGATTGCATCCAATGATGGTATGGCGGGCGGTGTCGTGGCGGCCTTGACGGCCAAGGGCATCAAAGGTGTGCCTGTGTCGGGACAAGACGGCGATCATGCTGCGCTGAACCGCGTGGCGCTGGGTACGCAAACCGTCTCGGTCTGGAAAGACGCGCGTGACCTTGGCCGTGATGCAGCTGCTGCTGCCGTGAGCTTGGCTAAAGGCGGCAAGGTAGCCGGCGCAACCAGCTGGAGCGGTGGTGAGAAAAAAGTAGCTTTGCAAGCACAATTTTTGAAGCCTATTGCTGTGACCGCCGCTAATTTGGATGTGGTGGTGAAGGCGGGTTGGATCAAGAAAGATGCCTTGTGCAAAGGCGTTGATGCAGCTAAAGGCCCTGCGGCTTGCAAATAAATGTGCAGCCAAAGTTAGATTGAGTTCATGACGAGTTGACCGCGGGCTGTGCAAAGCAGCCTGCGGTTTTTTTTGCAGTTAGTTTCTTTCCGTTCGTTTTGGAGAATGCGCATGAGTGATTTACGAGTGACGCTCAAACAAGCCCATATCGATTGGCGACTGGTGATGATGGCGCTGGTGTTAGCCGCCATCGCGGTGGTATTTAACGTCTTATCCATGGGGCTATTTTTGTCGCCAGAAAATCTCTACAACATTGCCCAGCAGACCGCTGTGGTGGGTGTGGTGGCCACGGTGGTGGTGCTCATTATTGTGGCTCGGCATATCGATTTATCGGTGGGTTCGGTCATGGGTTTTGTGGGCGTGCTCATGGCGGCTTTGATGTACACGTTTAACTGGGGCTGGTTGTCTGCCGTGCTAGCAGGCTTGGCGGTGGCTATTGCGGTCTCGCTGTACCAAGGGCTGCTCACGGCTAGGCTTGGCGTCCCCTCGTTTGTGGTGACACTGGGCGGGTTGATGTCGTTTCGCGGTGCGGCTTTTTTGGTGGCCGATGGTAAAACCCAGCCCGTGAATGATGAGTTTTTCCAGCGCCTAGGCGGCGGGTTTGATGGTGCCATTGGCACAACTGCCAGCTGGGTGCTGGCCGCCTTGATTGTGCTGGCGCTGGCCTACAAAACGGGCGCTAAGCGCCGCATCAATCGTCTGTACGAGGCACCCAATAACCCACTGTGGTTGGATGCTTTGGTGGTGCTGGTGCCATCGCTTGTGGTGTGTGGCTTTGTCGCTGCCATGAATAGCTATCAAATCCCCAGTAAGGACACCGCGCAAGGGGTGCCGATTCCTGTACTGATATGGGCGGGGGTTGCTTTAATTCTCTCTTTCATCGTGCATCGCACGCGCTTTGGGCGCTACATTTTTGCGATTGGTGGCAACCCCGAGGCGGCAGCGCTGGTGGGCATTCCTGTGCGCCGCGTCACGCTGCTGCTCTTCGCCCTGATTGGCGTGCTGATTACCGTGGCAGCGGTGGTGTCGATTGCTCGCTTGAACGCTGGGACGAACTCCTTGGGCACGGGGTTGGAGCTTTATGTGATTGCTGCTGCGGTGATTGGCGGTGCAGCGCTGGCAGGCGGGAGTGGCTCTATTCTTGGTTCGGTGCTGGGCGCACTCATCATGCAGTCCATTGATAGCGGGATGCTGCTACTGGATGTCTCCATTGGTATGCGCTACGTCATCATTGGGCAGGTGCTCATTGTGGCCGTGGCGTTTGACGTGATCTATCGCAAAGTAGCAGGGGACACACAATGAACACGCTCGTTGAAATGCGCAACATCGGCAAAGCCTTTGGTGGTGTACAAGCGGTGGATGATGTCTCCATCAACTTGTATCCCGGCGAAGTCGTCGCACTGCTGGGTCATAACGGCGCGGGCAAATCGACACTGATGAAGATGCTCGCGGGTGCTTATCCGATTGATACGGGTGAAGTATGGGTGAGCGGTGCAAAGGTGAGTATCAAGTCCCCTGTGGACGCGCAGCGCTTGGGGATTGAGTCGATTTATCAAACATTGGCGCTGGCTGACAATTTAGATGCGGTTGCCAATTTGTTTTTAGGACGCGAGTTACTCACGCGCTGGAACACGCTGGATGATCACCGCATGAACGCCGCTGCACGCAAGGTGT
>CAZAIW010000035.1:11073-14689 GCA_964485285.1 uncultured Burkholderiaceae bacterium
GAGCGACTCAATAAAAACTTTAAAAATGTGCGTACCCCCGTGCGACGCTTATCGGGCGGGCAGCGCCAAGTGGTGGCGATTTCGAGGGCGATTTATTTCAATGCCAAAATTCTCATCATGGACGAACCCACAGCAGCGCTGGGCCCCGAAGAGACCGCCATGGTGGGGCGTTTGGTGCAGCAGCTCAAAGCTGAGGGCGTGGGCATCTTTTTAATTAGCCACGATATGCCTGATGTATTTGCGCTGTCGGATCGGTTGGCGGTGATGAAAAACGGCAAATTGGTGGGCACCTACCGAACCCAAGATGTCAATGAAGATGAGGTGCTGGGCATGATCATTGCGGGCAAGCGCCCCGAGGGCATTGCTCAAACGCCTAGCCTTTAAGCGCCAATGACCCAGCGCGAGCGGCATAGAGTGTGATGACAACGACGGGCGATCAGCAACTGGTCAGGCGCATCAACCGCAGTGTGCTGCTGCGCTTATTGCGTCGGCAGGGTGGATTGTCGCGCGCTCAGCTTGCTAAGCAAAGTGGACTGACCAAATCCACTGTCAGCTTGTTGGTGCAAGGCTTGTTGCAAGAGGGCTGGTTGATGGAGGGCGATGCCAGCAGCGGGCAAGGACTAGGCCGACCATCGACCCCGCTGCATATTGACGGCACGCGCAAAGGCTTGGTGGGTGTTGAGGTTGCTGTGGGTGTGCTGCGTGTGGCGGGTGTGTCTTTGACCGGTCAGGTCATCCATGCGTATGAGGAGCCGCTGCTGGATACCTCCCCCGTGGCCACGTGTCAACAAATTGCTAAGTTAGTGGCGGATGTGTGTGCGGTTCTGCGTCGGCGCGGTTTTCAATTGCATGGTCTGGGTGTGGGTCTGCCCGGTGCGTTTGATGAATCGACTGGGGTCCTGGGCTTTGCTCCTAATTTGGGTTGGCGGCACGTGGATTTTTTACCACTCATGGCCAGCGCCTTAGCCAAGGAAGGCGTTCCACCGGTGCCTATTCATGTGCAAAACGAAGCCGACACCGCTGCTTTGTGTGAATACGAATTCGCCAACGAGAAGGCCTTAGATTCCTTGATTTTTGTCACCTGCGGGGTCGGGGTGGGCGCGGGCATTGTGCTGAATGATCGCTTGTTTACGGGTGTGCAAGGCATGGCCGGAGAAATTGGGCACAGCATCTTGCAGCAAGGCGGCGCACAGTGCTCTTGTGGCAGGCGCGGCTGTGTCGAGACACTGCTGGGTGAGCGGGTGTTAGAGAAATTAAAAAAGCCAGCGCAAGGCGGCCAGTACCTAGGCTTGGTATTGCATAACCTGTGGACGACCTTTAATCCGGGGGCTATGGTGGTGGGAGGCTCCTCAGTGGCACGCTACCCAGAGATGGTGGACGTGGCGCGCACGGTGCTGGAGCAATACGCCCATAGCGCTGGTATGGCTCCTGCGCCGGTTGTGCGCACGGCCAGTTACGGACTGTTGACCGCAGCGGTGGGTGCGGCGGCGTTGGTGCTCCATCACGAGCTGCGCCCCATGCATGGGCGTAGTGCCACGGCAAAATTATTTTCACAATAGGAGTTTTTATGAGTTCATCATCAGCCATCTATCCTGATCTAGCCGATAAGCGCGTGGTGGTAACGGGGGGCGGGTCTGGGATTGGCGCAGCGTTTGTCGAGGCGTTTGCCGCGCAAGGCGCGCAGGTATCGTTCCTAGATATTGCGCAGGCCGATGGTCTGGCGCTACAGCACAAACTCGCTGGTGCCAAGCATCCGGTCAAGTTTGTTCACTGCGATTTAACCCAAGTGGATGCGATCGCTCAGGTTTTTGCCCAGCTGCACCAAGAGGTCGGTGCCACTGATATTTTGATCAACAACGCTGCCAACGATGTGCGTCACACCATGGAGGAGATGACCAGTGAGCGCTGGGATGCCAATATCGCGGTCAATTTGAAACATCTTTATTTTTGTGCCAAAGCCGTGGTACCCGCCATGCGCAAGGCGGGCGGCGGTGCGATTGTCAACTTAGGCTCCATCTCGTGGCATTTGGCGCTACCCAAATTGGCCATTTACATGACCGCCAAAGCGGGGATTGAGGCCATGACACGTGGTCTGGCCAGAGAGCTGGGGCCTGACCACATCCGTGTCAACACCATTGTCCCGGGCTCCATCAAAACCCCCAAACAAACCTTGCTGTGGCACACGCCAGAGGCAGAGGCCAAAATTTTTAATGGGCAATGCCTCAAAGAGCGTGTAGAGCCAGAAGATGTCGCGAGCATGGCGTTATTTTTAGCCTCTAACAGTGCCAGCAGGTGCACGGGGCGAGAGTACTTTGTCGATGCTGGTTATTACGGGGATGGCGCTTAGCGCCAGCGTATCTGCTGATGGTGATCGAACCGCAATGCGTCTGGCCACTGGCGGCCGAATTGGGCGAAGGCCCTGTGTGGCTGCCCTCGCGTGGTCGTGACGTGCTCCATGGAGCACTTTATTTTGTGGACATCAAAGGGCGGCGCATGCATCGGTGGCGAGAAGATGGGGCGCACAGCACATGGCTTGCGCCAGAGCCCGTGGGCTTTATTCAGCCTGTGCGGGACGGTGGCTGGGTGGCAGGCTTTAAAAGTGGTTTGTATCGGTTTGATGAACCGGCGCATAGCCTGCCTGTCTTTAAGTGCTTACTTGCGCCTGAGCCGAGCCGCCCCAATAACCGTTTGAACGATGCGTTTACCGATGCGCAAGGGTATCTTTGGTTTGGCTCCATGGACGATGCAGAAGAGCAGCCTTCGGGGCAGCTTTATTGCATGAACGGGCAAGGGCGTGCGAGCGCCCAAGATGCGGGCTACATCATCACCAACGGCCCTTGCACGAGCCCTGATGGACGAACCTTTTATCACACCGATACGCTGGCAAAAACGATTTATGCCTTTGATGTGGACACCCGACAAACGCTCACGAATCGGCGTGTGCTCATCCGTGTTGAGAGAGGCTATCCCGATGGCACCGTGGTTGACGCAGCTGGCTGCTTGTGGGTGTCTTTGTTTGCGGGAGGTGCTGTACAGCGCTATTCACCACGCGGCGAGTTGTTGCAAACGGTAGAGTTTCCCTGCCCGAACATCACCAAAATTGCTTTTGGTGGGGCAGACCTGCGCACCGCTTACGCCACAACGGCCTGGAAAGGAATGTCCGCACGAGAGCGCGAAAAGTATCCGTTAGCTGGCGGCCTGTTTACCTTTTCTGTTGACACGCCGGGCTTGCCGCAAAATTTGATCCAACATGGGTTGGATGAAGTGTGCGGCGCGGGATAAGACCAAGATAAGTCCAAGTTTTACAGGCCTTCGCTGACTTGACCCACGACTTGCATGAGTTTGCTTTGCGTCAGATCGGGTGAACATAACTCGATAAAGTGATAGGCAAAGTCGCGCAAGTAATGACCTTGCCGCAAAGCGATGCGAGTGACGTTTTGACCAAACAATCGGTCACCCTGAATCAGCCGAAGTTCGCTATCTTTGGCGGCATTAAAAGCGACTGGGGCAATGATGCCTACACCAAGCCCCAATTCCACGTAAGCCTTAATGACATCAGCATCAAGCGCAGACATCACAACGTCCGGTGTCAGGCCTTGTGCTGCAAAGGCTTGGT
>CAZAIW010000036.1:0-14439 GCA_964485285.1 uncultured Burkholderiaceae bacterium
TCAAAGGCAAGCTCACCGTCATGGTGGCCAACCTCGCGCCACGCAAGATGAAGTTCGGCGTGAGCGAAGGCATGGTGCTCGCCGCCAGCCACGCAGACGAGAAGGCCGAACCCGGCATTTACGTGCTGCACCCCTGGCCCGGGGCGAAGCCCGGTATGCGGATTCACTAAGAAGTCTTTTGTGGCTTGCCCTTCAGTGAAAAACTAATGACCCGGTTTTTGCTCGTCACGCGCATTATCACTACGCAGAACTAACTTGTTGGAATCAAAGAACACAGTAAACGTCATGGCTTCGTCAGCCTCATTTTTCCAACGCCATAGGTAGTTCAGCTGGGTGGCATTGGTGGGCGAGGTCACCTTTTGATGCGGTTCGCCCAAGATGTTCAGCACCTCTAGCTCCATCATCCCGGTTCTGATTTTGCTAAAGTTCTCAGGCTTTAAACGCTTGTGTTCAGCGCTCACTGCGGACGGATCGCAGCCGACGAGCCCGAATAAACCGACCCAGGCACCCGCCCATAGACCTCTTACCAGTAGGCTTCTTTTGTTGCTATGTAAATAGTTGACTTTTGGCATCTTTTTTCTCCTAGCTAAAATGCTACTTTAACCTTAAATCGATCATCATGAATATCTTTCGCCGTCCCGACTACCAATCCGAAGCTACGCAATTCATTCACCAACTCAAAGCGGCTCATCCAGCGCTCGAGGCCGCGCAGCAGGCGGGACGCAGTCTGTTGTGGGACAAGCAAATTAACCGCGAAGTCGCCAATGACATTGCGGCAGGCCGCGTTGCACAGCGTCCTTACGTGTATGGAAGTCGTTGATCACGTCGCGGTTGCCAAGCTGTATGGCGAACCTTTGTTCGCTATGCCGCATGATCTCTATATTCCGCCCGATGCACTTGAGATTTTTTTAGAGGCATTTGAAGGCCCTCTGGACTTATTGTTATACCTCATCCGCAAGCAAAATTTCAATATCCTTGATATTCCGATGGCGGCGCTGACCAAGCAGTACTTGGGTTATGTAGAAGAAATTCGTAATCACAACTTAGAGCTGGCTGCCGAGTATTTGCTGATGGCGGCGATGTTGATTGAAATTAAATCGCGCATGCTTTTGCCGCCCAAAGTCACAGCCGACGGTGTTGAAGCTGAAGACCCCCGCGCCGAGCTCACGCGCCGCCTGCTCGCTTATGAACAAACCAAACGACAAGCGGCCTACATTAACGAGTTGCCGCAATTGGGACGAGATTTTCTGCGCACACAAGTCGTTATCGAGCAGTCGCTCACCCCGCGCTGGCCCCAGGTGAGCGCCACTGATTTGCGTGCGGCCTGGGCTGATTTGGTGCGCCGCGCCAAACTGGTCTCGCATCACCGCATCTCGCGCGAGGCGCTATCGGTACGCGAGTACATGAGTCACTTGTTGCGCCAATTGACCGAACGCATGCAAAGTGGTCAACCCTTCGCGCCTTTTGAAAGCCTCTTCGACCCGTCCAAAGGCATTCCCGTGCTGGTAGTGACTTTTGTCGCCATGCTAGAGCTATCGCGCGAAGCGCTCATCGAGGTCACGCAAGCCGAAGCCTTCGCCCCGATCTACGTGCGCTTGGCATACTCTCCTGTGCAAGAGAGCCTCGAGAGCTTTTAGTTTAGTCGTTAGCCGCAGGCGCTGACTTAAGCGAGTCGCTCAACTGCGCTTGCTGCTGCTCGTACATCGCTTGGAAATTAACCTCAGACAAATGGACGGGCGGAAAGCCAGCGCGAGTGATCGTGTCCGCCACATTGCTGCGCAAGTACGGATAAATAATTTGCGGGCAAGCAATACCCAAAATAGGGCCGATTTGCTCAGCAGGCAAATGACGAATTTCAAAAATAGCCGCTTGCTTGGCTTCAATCAAAAAGACCGTTTTGTCTTTGAGTGAGGTCTGTACCGTCGCCGTGATGCTGACCTCATAAATGCCTTCAAAAACCGACAGCGTCTCAATGCTCAACTGAATATCCAGCTGGGGCTGTTCAGTCTCTAAAAAAATGCTGGGTGAATTCGGTTGCTCCAACGACAGCTCTTTGAGGTACACGCGCTGGATAAGAAACACCGGGTCGGGTGATTGCGTGTCCGCAGGACGAGGTTGAGATGCCGTTGCGTTTGTTTGTTCAGTAGCCATTGTGTGCTTTCAGTGATTAAAGTGAAGTGAGTTAATTAGTTGGCATGCAACAAGGGAACGAGTCCCCCGGCTTGATCAAGAGCGATCAAATCATCGCAGCCGCCAACATGGGTAGAGCCAATATAAATTTGCGGAACCGTGCGCCGCCCCGTGCGCTCCATCATCTCAGAGCGAGCCGCAGGATTGATGTCAATGCGCACCTCTTCAATCTGCTGGGCACCCTTAGACTTCAAGACCTGCTTGGCGCGTACGCAAAACGGACATACGCCCGTGGTGTACATCTTGACCGCTTGCATTTTGATTACGCTTTTTCAATCGGTAAATTGGCATCGCGCCAAGCCTTGAGGCCGCCCGTCAACTGCTGCGCCGCGCTGTAACCCATTTTCTTGGCCGTTGCGAGTGCCGTCATCGAGCGTTTGCCTTGAGGACAGATAAAAATAATGGGCGTATCCTTCTTCTTAACAGCAGCTGCCAGCTTGGTCTCCAGCTCTGGTAGAGGAATGTTTTTTGCTCCCTTTGCATGCGCAGCAAGAAACTCGTCTGAATTGCAGACATCAATCAAAACAGCACGCTCACGGTTAATCAGTTGAACAGCCATCGCCGCCGTTAAATGATGACTGCGCTCTTTGAGCGTTGGCCAAAACAACAGCCCGCCCGAAGTGAGGGCGATCAAAATCAAATACCAGTTATCAGAAAAAAATTTCACGCAATCACTTTCAGGCAAAAAAGAAGGTGGGAGGGGCTTGTGGTCTCAATGTGGCGTATGACCCACCCCATGACCCATAGGGTTAAACGGTGATTTTACACGCAGGGACTTGTTACGGCATTGACGCGGCGCGGCTAGCAGCTCATGCTCCATGGCGCGTGTTTGTTACTATCCGCACCCATGAATACCATCCTCATCATCGAAGACCACCCCATGATGGTTGATGCCATCAAAACCAGCATCCAAGGTTTGACATACAGGGCACGTGTCCTTACCGCAGGAGCATTCGGTGAGTTAGCGTCAAAGTTGAGCGGTATGGATACAAAAACATTGAGTCTCATCGTGGCCGATTTAAATTTGCCTGACTCGCAAGGCTTTGCAACCTTTATGCGCTTGCGTACCCAATTCGTAGGGGTTCCCATTTTGATCTTCAGCGAAGTTGATGACCATGCAACCCAAAAACAGGTGATGGCGCTGGGTGCCCTAGGATTCCTCTCTAAGTCTTATCAGCCTAAGGTGTTTCTGGAGCGCCTGCGTGCCGTGATCGCGAGTTTGCCGCAGCAAGCCTCTTTGCATACCGGCGCAGCGCAACCATCGATCACCAATGCCCCAAGCCTACAAGACCCGATGGAAAGCCTAACCGGACAGCAGCGTAGAGTTTTAAAACTTTTAGCATTAGGATGCTCCAGTCAAGAAATTGCCAATCAACTTGAAGTCAGCGAGCCCACCGTGCGCAGCCATCTCACCGAGATATACCGCAGACTCGACGTTAAAAATCGCACTCAGGCCATTGTTCTTTATCTCAACAGTGCCAACCAACATGATGACTAGTCAAACACGAAGACTCGCTGTTTGGCTTTATGGCTTATTGGTTTTTTGTGGTTTCTCCTTTGCCACGCCAGCGCTGCCTGCGCAAGCGGCGCTGTTAGATGCCAATCAACCGCGTATCGCTCTGTGGCAGTCGATGACGACCTTGCCCGATGAGCCAGGGGTACTCACACCGCAAACCGCTGCAGCGGCGATGGATGCGGGGCAAGGCGGCACACTGCCCAGCGCCAACCATGCCTACGGTAAATGGATTCCCTATCCGTATTGGGCGCGGTTTAGTCTGCACAACAAAACGGCGCAAGCTCAATCGTGGCTGCTGACCTTCGAGTCCACCACGCAAGACGCTACAGACCTGTGGCAAGCCTTGCCACCCACACCAACATCGCCGCAGACATGGCAAACCTACCCCACGCTTGACCATGCACAAACCGGCTTGGCCGATGGGCAACTCTTCCCCGTGTGGCGCGTGCGCTTAGAGCCCGGCCAAACGCAAACCTTCATGCTCCGTTTAGATGGCTACAACCTAATGCGGTTTCCTCTGTACGCCATGCAAGACGATGCCTTTGCAAAGCAACAGCGTAGCCTTTTTTTAGGGCTGGGTTTTGTACTGGCCATACCGCTTGTTGTACTGCTCTACGTGCTCACCCTCATTCGGATCGCCGAAGACAAATCGCTCCCCATCTTCATCGCGATGGCGCTGGCAGAAATGCTAGGCGCAAGCTGGGTGAGCGGCCTTTTGCCAATGAGCCTACCGTGGATTGACCGCTGGGTGAGCGGCTGGCTTGGCTGGGCGGGCTACATACTGCTGCTGGGACTGAGCAGCTTGCACGCCCGCGTCTTCCTGAATACACCTGCCTGCGACAAACGAGCCGATGCCATCCTCCAGTGGCTAGCAGCCGCATGGTTGCTGATCCTGCCTATTTTTGTGATTGCCAAACCCGATGCCGCAAGACTGTGCTTAGTCTTTGGTGGAACGCTGCACGCGCTCATCATGACTTGGCTCTCATGGCGAATCCGCACCCAATCACCGCAACAAAACGCACTCCAAGACACATTTCAAAACGCGCGCGCGCCCATGTGGCTATTTACCACCGTGTGGCTAGTCTATGGCGCATCGGGCTTGCTCTACATCGCCTACCGCATTGCTGACCTACCCATCTACATCACCCTAATGTCCAACCTTGTGCAAGGCTCCTTGGTTGCCGCTCTTATGGGCTGCGCCGTGAGTGTGCAAATCATTCACCAACGGCGCGACATGCAAAAGTCTGTTGCCCGTGCCCAAGACCGCAACCACCTCTACGCAACCGCACACCACGACCTGTGGCAACCCATACAAAGTGTGGGACTTTATGCGGCAGCACTGTCCACAGCCAGCGATGCAGAAAAACCTCGCTTTCTGCGTGGCATCGAAAGCGCCGTCACCTCCGTCCACGACTTCATGGAAGGACTGCGCCAAGTCGATGCGCCCGTGCAGCTACAAACCGTCAAACTACACGAACTGCTCGCGCCCCTCATCAACGAATACCGCCTCATTGCCAGCCACAAACGCATCAGCTTACGCTACCGCGCCAGCAGCCTCATCGTGCAGACCGATCCGGCGCTTTTGCAGCGCATGGTGCGCAACTTGCTCTCCAACAGCATTCGCTACACCGGCAAAGGCGGGCGCGTACTGCTAGGGTGCAGACGACGAGGCGGACGGCATTGGTTAATGGTCTACGACAACGGCGTGGGCATGACACCCGAACAAACCGCCATCTGCTTTGATGCTTTTGTCCGCGTAGGCGACATCAGCCGCGTGCCAGAAGGGATGGGACTAGGGCTATACAGCGTCAAACGCATGGCGAACCAGCTGCAAGCACAAACCTACCTCACCAGCAAACTGGGAGTGGGTACAGCCATTGGTGTCAGCCTAGACTGAGACGGCATCAAAAAAATCACCAAAACTAGGGTAAACACCTAGCCGCAAAGTCACAAATCTACGACATTTGTCGAGTATTTAAAAAAATTGTTTTGCTAGGCTAGAGGGCATGAAAAAGCGCCTCAAAACCCCTAGAAAAGCCAAATTTCAACCAATAGGTGGCCTGAAGGCCTTACTCCACAAGGCTTCCCAGCCACATGCTTCCACGAAGTCCAGCCTGCAAGGCTTGCTGGCAAGCATCCTTGCAAAAAATGATTCAAACTTTAAAAAGGTGGCATGACATGGCTGGCTTATTACTCTTTAGCGTTTTAGGTTGCATTATTTGGGGGCTGTATCGCCTAGTCAAAAAAATTGGTGATGGCTTTCCTTACCCGCACTGGCGTTGGCTTGTAAAGATAGCACTGTTCACGCTGCTCGCGCTGTTGCCTATAGCCGATGAACTGATTGCTAAATATCAATTTGCCGCATTATGCAAAGCCAATGGCATTCGTAGCGTTGATTTGTCAAAAGCACGTGGTAAACGTGTTTATCAAGCTGCCACAAACGAGCGAGTCTTCAACGCAGCGTTATTACCAGCAAGTGAATATGACCAGCAATATATAGACGTTGTAACCGACGAAGTTTTGATTACACATAAAGATTACAACCTACATGGGGGTGGTTTGCTGATGAAGTATACGCCTATCAGTATGGGCTACAACCATCCGATGCTAAATATCGGAATCGAATGTGTTGAAAACACACTTGATCTTTTTAAACAGTATGGAATTACACAAGTTACAAAAATTAATGGAGAAATAAAATGAGAACAATCTACAACGCTTATATCAATGTGCTTTTAGCGGATGCAACTTATGCTTTAGGCGAGCAAAAACAGTTGGCAGTTGGTGATCTATCACTTGGCTTATACAGCTTGCAAACTACCAACACTGCGGTTTGGACGGCTCTAAAAGAACGCATGACCGAAACGCAGGCCAATTATTTGGATGCCAACTTTAATGTCGTGACGCACATAGAAAACGATGATGTCATTGGATCGGGTTTAGATGCGACTGTGTGGCGAAAAAAATCAGATGGCAAAATTTTTATATCAATGCAAGGTACTGAAGGGATGCAAGATTTTTTAACGGATATTGTTGATATCACTGTTACGGGAAATCCGGCCGTTCAACTCGTGGACATGGTGAATTGGTGGCTACGTGAGACAGCGGCAACCTCTGAACAGGTGCAGCAAATACGTTGGAATACGGTAGACAAGCGCTTTGAGTGGATGACAAAAAACGTATGGAATCAGGCGGAGTCGCGCTATGAATTGAAAAAAGTCACCGTTGCAGGAACAGGGCGTATTTCAGCCGCCGATCTTGCGGCAGGTGTAGAGGTCAATGCGCATAGTCTAGGGGGCTATTTAGCTAGCACATTCACACGACTTTTTGGTAGTCAAGCACAGGTCGAACATACTAGTACTTTTAATAGCGCAGGGTTTTCGCCTAGCAGTGAAGGCAAGATTTTGCAGCTTCAAAATTTGCTCACTGCCGATCTAGGCGCTGTTGGACTTGGACGATTCCCTAATGCAAGCGAACAAACCAATTATTTTGCCGTGAACGGTCTCAATATGACTACTCAAAACAGTTTTTGGTTTGAACAGCAGGGCAAGCGTGTAGAGCTATATCAAGAGGGTAGTGCAACGCAGATACCCAACCATTTCATGTACAAACAAACCGACCTGCTAGCCCTAGGCGCGGTGATGGAAAAGCTCGACAGCAGCATGACGATTGACAAACTCAACAACATCATCAAAGCAGGTTCAAACGACATGAAGGCCAGTTACGAGGGTGTGCTGGATGCCTTGCGCAAAATGATCCTCAATCCCCTTGTCTTCATGGAAACCCCAGTCAGTGATGGCGACAATTCAGAAAATCGTGCGACCTATCACGAAAACCTCCAAGCCCTCACGGATAGCGACGAATTCCAAGTCCTAAGTCTGATGGGTGGTCTATGCATCACAGCCGCCGCAGAGACAAGCTTTAGCCGAAACAGCTTTAGCGACATCGCAGCGCTGCTCACACTCTCCCCCTTCAAAATCACAGCGATCAACAAAGAGGGTCAACGCGCACTCGATGCCGTGTGGAGCGACAACTGGAGCACCAGCTACAAGAGATGGAGTGAAGACAAAAAAGCTATTGAGGATGGAGGCACAGCAAGCAACTACACCGACATCTGGATAAACGACAGGACGGCCTTGCTGCTGCGCTTAGTGCAGGCCAACATCTTAGATATAGCGCCTAGTGGTGAGGATGGCAAGCACATCAACATAAACGACGAAAACGCCACAGGCAATACGCTCTTTGAAGACAAAGAGACAGGGAAAAGCCTCAGCGTTTGGGGTTCCGGGCAAGACGTGCATATCGTGCGATTTGGCGGGGTGGGGGATGACGCTGACGATGCCGCTTTGCAGGGCGATAGAGGCAACGATCGGCTCTACGGCGGAGATGGGGACGACACCATCAGCGGGGGTAAAGATGAGTGGGTCACGATTATTGACTCGGATGGTGGCCTGAAGGCCTCACTCCAAAAGGCTTGCAAGCCACATGCTTCCACAAAGTCCAGCCTGCAAGGCTTGCGGGCAAGCACCCTTGCAAAAAATGATTCAAATTGGAGGGTAGCAGCATGAGCGGAATTATCGTTTTAGTCGTACTGATTGCATGGTTCTTTGCCGTTCGTTGGCTTGCACGGCGCATGACCAATCGAATCACTATCACTTGGAAAAAACAGCTCGGGATGTGGGTGCTTGTACCGCTGCTTTTTTTATTACCGTTTACGGACGGAATTATTGGTGGACTTTATTTGCACCATCTTTGCAATCAGTCTGACAGTGGATTTTTTTTGCTCAAACCTCTCGAATCAATAAAACGCGCGAAGCGTGAAGATTTACTCACGAAACGGTTCGGTGCTTCCTTTTACGAAATTGAAATGCGGGAAGTGCATTACGTGGATTTAGATACTAATCAAGTATTTGCACATTATAAAAATTATCAAAGTACAAAAACTATATGGCCACTCCAAATTATTCAGTTTGGTGGTGGAGGGAGCGGCATGAGTTGTACCCCTCAAAAGCATGATCTTGATGTCGTGTCTTATTTAAAACTTAATCAACTTTTAAAAGCGGGAGAACTCAAATGAACAACCAAATACAAAATGCATACATCAACGCCTTATTAGCCGATGCTGCTTATGTAGACATAGATAAATTTTCTGATAAGTTGGCTGATAGGCTTACCCAATCGCAAGCCAACTTTCTATTGACTAACTTTGAGGTGGCAAGTTTCGTAAATAAAGATGACACTCCTTTGATAGGCTCAGGCTTCGATGCAACAGTTTGGCGTGGCAAGGCAAACACACCTTATGCAGGCCAAGTCTATGTCTCTATGCGTGGAACGCAACCTGGAGACGGTGGCGCTGATATAGCCGCCGATCTCGATCTTGCCTTTAACGCAGGCGCTCGCAGCCAACTCATTGACATGGTCAATTGGTGGCTACGCGCTACAACCGCATCAGGACAAAGTGCACGGCAAATCAAATGGGATGCACTTCGCACGCCAGACCCTAATAATCCATTGACCATAAAGCCAGGCTTTGTAGATGACACAGCCGTCATTGGCACCGGTGAGCTAAATCTAGTCAGTCACGTTCAAGTTAACGGTCACAGTTTAGGTGGGCATTTAGCCGCTGCATTCTCGCGCATCTTTGGTGGTAGCCTGAACATTGATGGAATAGCCACTTTTAACAGCGCAGGTTTTAACGGTGCAAGCACCGAGGCTATGTTTACCCAGCTTGGTGTTTTGTTAGGTAAAGCCTTGCCTAGATTTCCAACCGAAAAACAAACTAATTATTTTGCTGATAACGGAACAACCGTTACAACCAACACTTGGTGGTTTAACCAAATGGGAGCGCGCCAAGGTCTATACCAAGAAGACACGCTTGGCATTAACCCAATAGCCAACCATTCCATGTACAAACAAACCGACCTGCTAGCCCTAGGCGCGGTGATGGAGGCGCTCGACAGCAGCATGACGTTCAACAAGTTGAACAGTATCATCAAAGCAGGCTCAAATGACATGAAGGCCAGTTACGAGGGTGTGCTAGATGGTCTACGAAAAATAATCTTAGGTTCCAGCTACAAAACCTCTACAGCTATTGGCGACGTATCAGGCAATGCAGATAGCCGCATTAGCTATCACCAAAACCTCAAAGCCCTAACCGACAGCGCCGCTTACCAAGCACTCCTACCCACAGGTTACGACGCACTCAAACTAGCCCCCAACGGAACGCCCAAAATCACGCTCAGCGCAGTTGCTGGCGACGCAAACCTAGTCGCCAAAGCTAAAACCAACTTCAGCGACCTGCTGGCGCTGCAAACCCTCAGCCCCGTGGTGATAGAGGCCGCTAGCGGAACAACCCAAGCCAGCATTGACACCATCCTTGGCGAGAACAACAAAGACCTGTACGCCGATTGGCAAGCCGACAAAGCGCTCATTGCGCAGGGCAAAGCGCCAAAGACCTTTACGGACGTGTACCTCCATAGCCGCCAAAGCATGCTGCAAACCTTGCAAGTTAGGAATATTGACGACATTGAGGGCATCGTCAACCTAGGTAAAGATGAGCGGGTCACGATTATTGACTCGGATGGTGGCCTGAACGCCTCACTCAACAAGGCTTGCAAGCCACATGCTTTCACAAAGTCCAGCCTGCAAGGCTTACGGGCAAGCACCCTTGCAAAAAATGATTCAAATTGGAGGGTAACAGCATGATGGGTTTTATCTTCTTTGGTGCGATTGGTCTGTGGGTATGGCTCATCATCAAAATCAATCGCTTTATTGGTAAAAAACTGCCCCCAAAAGCACCGCGCAAATTGATCCTAACGGGCTCTTTTTTTCTGCTGTTCTTTTTGCCGTGGACAGATGAATTAATTGCCAATCGGCAACTTGCAGCGCTTTGTACAAAAGAACCATTGCTTGAAGTCAATGTCGAAAAAATTAAAGGTAGAGAGCTTGTTCTATCAGTGGCTTTGTCGCGTTGGAGTATGCCGATTGACGGTGCCGTTCCCCTGTTTAAAGGGCTGAGCGTGTACACAGACTCCGTTACGGGCGAAGTGCTGGCAAAAAGCATTGGTTACCGCGCTCAAGGCGGTTTTTTTATGCAAATGCTTCCTTCAAATGCAACCACACCGCCGAATATTTTTGCAGGTAATGGTTGCAGTGGCGCAATCAAACCGGATGGACGAGGTGGAAGTATTGATTTGATTGCTGCGCCATATGGTGCAAAGATTATTTATCGTTGATTTTTAGGAGTATTACCCATGACAACCATTAACAATGCCTATATCAATGCTCTGCTAGCTGATGCAGTCTATGTCGATGCAAGCGCCATAAATTTAATCGAAATTCCTAATGGGACAACTGGTGCCGCCTTAGCAGGCTTACTCGCTCCACGCATGACTCTAACACAAGCCGACTGGCTAGGCGAGAAGTTTCGAGTCGTGACGCAAATTGACACAAGCGATATAACTGGCTCAGGCTTTGATGCAACGGTGTGGCAACAAAAACAAAATAGCAAACTCTTCGTCTCCCTGCGTGGCACAGAATACGTCCAAGATTTTGTGACCGATATTTTTAATGTGTCACTTAATGGCAATGCTCGCTTGCAAATCATGAACATGGTCAATTGGTGGTTACAAATTACTACAGCAGCAGGCGTCAACGCAAAGCAAATTCGTTGGAACACTGTTGATCTACGTTTTGAAATGACAACTGATGTAAAAGGTACAGGCCAAATAAGCGCTAGTGCCTTAGCTAATGGAGTTGAGGTCAACGGTCATAGTCTTGGTGGTTACCTTGCCACTGTTTTTACTCGCTTATTTGGCAATCAAGCGCATGTCTCACACACGAGTACTTTCAACAGCGCAGGCTTTGCCCCAAGTAGCGAGGGCGCATTGCAGCAATTAGAAACACTGCTGGCCAAGAACGTTAGTACAGGACTTGGATTTGGGCGTTTCCCTAACGAGAGCGAACAAGACAACTACTTTGCAAGCAATGGTATTAATTTCACTACCAACAGCCTATGGTTTGAACAGCAGGGCAAGCGTGTAGAGCTATATCAAGAGGGTAGTGCAACGCAGATACCCAACCATTTCATGTACAAACAAACCGACCTGCTAGCCCTAGGCGCGGTGATGGAAAAGCTCGACAGCAGCATGACGATTGACAAACTCAACAACATCATCAAAGCAGGTTCAAACGACATGAAGGCCAGTTACGAGGGTGTGCTGGATGCCTTGCGCAAAATGATCCTCAATCCCCTTGTCTTCATGGAAACCCCAGTCAGTGATGGCGACAATTCAGAAAATCGTGCGACCTATCACGAAAACCTCCAAGCCCTCACGGATAGCGACGAATTCCAAGTCCTAAGTCTGATGGGTGGTCTATGCATCACAGCCGCCGCAGAGACAAGCTTTAGCCGAAACAGCTTTAGCGACATCGCAGCGCTGCTCACACTCTCCCCCTTCAAAATCACAGCGATCAACAAAGAGGGTCAACGCGCACTCGATGCCGTGTGGAGCGACAACTGGAGCACCAGCTACAAGAGATGGAGTGAAGACAAAAAAGCTATTGAGGATGGAGGCACAGCAAGCAACTACACCGACATCTGGATAAACGACAGGACGGCCTTGCTGCTGCGCTTAGTGCAGGCCAACATCTTAGATATAGCGCCTAGTGGTGAGGATGGCAAGCACATCAACATAAACGACGAAAACGCCACAGGCAATACGCTCTTTGAAGACAAAGAGACAGGGAAAAGCCTCAGCGTTTGGGGTTCCGGGCAAGACGTGCATATCGTGCGATTTGGCGGGGTGGGGGATGACGCTGACGATGCTGCTTTGCAGGGCGATAGAGGCAACGATCGGCTCTACGGCGGAGATGGTGCGGATGATCTGTACGGCATGGCGGGTGATGATTATTTGGAAGGCGGCGCGGGCGAAGACTACATGGTGGGCGGCAAAGGCGATGACACTTACACCGTGGATAGCGAGAAAGATGTGGCGGCAGAGGAGAAGGACGAGGGGCGCGACACCGTTATAGCCAGCGTGTCCTACATCTTGGACGAGAACGTTGAAAACCTGACCCTAGTAGGCAAGGCCATAAAAGGCACGGGTAACGAGCTGAATAACATCATCAAAGGCAACGACGCAGACAACGTCCTCGAAGGCGGTAAAGGCGCCGACATCCTCGAAGGCGGTAAAGGCCTTGACACCTACATTAGCGAAGGCGGTGACACGATACGGGACAGCGACGGCAAAGGCACAGTATCCCTAGCAGGTCACACTTTATCGGGCGGGCACAGATACAAAGGAAACAGCTACTACATTTCAGCAGACGGCGCGGTCAAATACTACATATCGGGTAAGAATTTGGTTGCTGTAGGCTACAAAGACGTGGTGCAAATCCAAGGCTGGCGCTCTGGCGAACTGGGCATCACTCTCACAGCCGATAAAGAGCCGCCGCCAGCGCCTCCACCGTCGCCTGCAGCCCCATTTCGAAGAGCAGAAGTGACGACCAGCCCATTGGTTCTTGACCTCAATGGTGATGGCATAGTGAAGACGATAGGGATTGACCAAAACGTTTATTTCGATCACGATAAAAACGGCTTTGCCCAAGCCACAGGCTGGGCTGATGCAGAAGATGGAATCTTGGTCTGGGATAGAGACAACAGCGGAAATATTGAGGCAGGGGATGAACTGTTTGGTAGCAACACCAAATTAAAAAATGGACAAAATGCGGCCAATGGGTTTGAAGCACTCAAAGAGTTGGATAGCAACGCAGATGGCAAGGTCGATAGCCTAGACACCAACTTTGCCAACCTTAAAGTTTGGAAGGATACCAATGCCAACGGCAGTGTGGATGTCGGGGAGCTGCAAACGCTGAGTCAGGTGGGCGTGAGGAGCATCAATACTTCTTACGCAGAAAACGGAAGGGAGGACTCCAGTGGCAACGTGCACAAACAAACAGGTTCGTTTACCCGAGAGGATGGCACAACGGCTAAGGTTGATGATGTGTGGTTTGTGCAGGATTTATCAACTACGGTTGAGACCACGCAAGTCGCCGTCAGTGAATTAATTGCTGGTTTGCCAGATATTGCTGGTATGGGTAATGTGCGTAGTTTGCATCAGGCTATGGCTAGAGATACGACGGGACATCTTCAGTATTTAGTCCAAACGTATTTAGTTACACAACCAGGATATGCCAAGCAAGACTTGTTACTAAAAATGATTTATGCCTGGGCCGGTGTTGAAGCGGTTGACCCTTTGAGTAGAGATCCGAAGCGCTATTACGACAATCCAATTGGGGATGCTAGAAAGCTGGCAACTTTAGAGGCTTTAGTAGGCGAGAGTTATTTGGGTACATGGTGCTGGGGCGAAAGAGATCCCAATCCACATGGCCCTGCTGCCCAAATTTTATTGGCCGCGTTTGATGACTTTTCGGCCGGGGTGGCACGCATATTGGATAGCGCCTCATGGAGTAATTTCCAGTTTGAGGAAATGACGCAAATGGTGAGGTATTCGTGGGATGAAATAAATGGTGGGTTTAAGGTAGATAGTTCAGTTGTTAGAGATGCTCTGGAAGTCGCTTATAACGCAAGCGCTGTAGAAGGACGTACATTGATTCAGACTTATGCGCAGTATCTTTATCGTGATGGTTTTTTGAGTCGCTTAGTGCTTGATTCGCTTCGTGATAGTGGTAACGTTGATGGTGAAGGTTTTGCGTTTTATTTGGGCTTGATG
>CAZAIW010000037.1:0-14275 GCA_964485285.1 uncultured Burkholderiaceae bacterium
GTGTAGACCCTCGCGTTCGGCTTGCGCTTTGACTAAGCCCGAGCCTGGCACGACAAGAGCTTGGCGCACGTTCTTAGCCACTTTCTGGCCTATTTTTTTAACGATGGCCGCCGCCTCGCGTATGTCTTCGATACGGCTGTTGGTGCAGCTACCAATAAAAACTTTATCAACCGTGATGTCGGTCATGGCTCTACCCGGTGTGAGTCCCATATAGTCCAGCGCACGCTCAATGGCTGCACGCTTAGAGTCGTCGCGCTCTTTATCAGGGTCTGGCACACAATCATTGATGCCCAGCACCATTTCAGGCGAGTTGCCCCATGTGACTTGGGGGTGGATGGTTGTCGCATCGAGGTCAACGATGGCATCAAATGGAGCGCCGGGGTCTGACTGAAGCGTGCGCCAATAGGCGGCTGCTTGTTCAAACAAGGCACCGGTGGGAGACATCGGGCGACCACGTACATAGTCAATGGTTTTGTCGTCAACGGCGACCAAGCCAGCACGAGCTCCCGCCTCAATCGCCATGTTGCAAACTGTCATGCGACCCTCCATGGAGAGGGCGCGAATGGCGCTTCCTGCAAACTCAATTGTGTAGCCTGTACCGCCTGCCGTGCCAATTTTGCCGATGATGGCCAGCACGATGTCTTTGGCCGTGACACCGCGCTGGACGGTACCCTCCACACGGATCAGCATATTTTTTTGCTTTTTTTGCAGCAGCGTTTGGGTGGCCATGACGTGCTCCACTTCGCTGGTGCCAATGCCGTGAGCGAGCGCACCGAAAGCGCCGTGCGTGCTGGTGTGCGAGTCACCGCACACGACGGTCATGCCAGGCAGCGTCGCGCCTTGTTCAGGGCCCATCACGTGGACGATCCCCTGCTGTTTACTGAGAAAAGGAAAGTAAGCAGCTGCGCCGAACTCTTTGATGTTGGCATCTAGCGTGGTGATTTGCTCTTTGCTCACAAGGTCGGTAATGCCGTCATAGCCTTGCTCCCAATGGGTTGTTGGCGTGTTGTGATCAGCCGTGGCAACGATGGAGCTAACTCGCCACACTTTGCGACCGGCTTCGCGCAGACCTTCAAAAGCTTGTGGGCTGGTCACTTCATGCACGAGATGGCGGTCAATGTACAAAACGGCGGTGCCATCTTCCTCTTGATGAACGACGTGTTCATCCCAGATTTTGTCGTAGAGCGTACGGTTCATTTTTTAAATACGGACGGCTTTTAATTTGTGAGAGAAACCGCTCAGTGCAGCGATGCCACTGGCTTCGGCACGCTGGCACCACAATTGCAAGTCACGCGCCAATTGTTCGCGGCTGAGATTGGTGGATAGCCAAACTTGGCGTAGCTCTTCGCGCATGGTGACCATTTTGTCGAGTACGGGATGAGCGATGCGAGCAGCAGCTAGTTGCTCCTGAACGGCTTGAGGTACTTGAGCCGCGTCACGGTGCAACCAGCGCTTGGCAGCTTGCATGGCGGATAAGTCCGCGCCCTTGGCCTTGAGCGTTGCGATTTCATTTTTGCATGCGGCGTGCAAGTCACGAGCGTAGTGCGCCATGACTTGGTAGCGGTGAGCGATGACCGCTTCAAGCGTTTTTTCATCCGCAACAGGCTGAGCCGTGCCGATGTGCATCACGGGAATGGTTTTTTTAGCCTTGGCCAAGTGGAGCGTTTCTAAGATGCGGATGTAGAGCCAGCCGATGTCGAACTCGTAAGGCTTCACAGAAAACTTAGCCGATGTCGGGTAGGTGTGATGGTTGTTGTGCAGCTCTTCTCCACCAATCAGAAGACCCCAAGGCGAGATGTTGGTGCTGGTATCTGGCGCTTCAAAATTACGGTAGCCCCAGTAGTGACCGATGCCGTTAATCACGCCAGCAGCGGTAAACGGAATCCACGCGGTTTGCACCGCCCACACCGCAAGGCCTGCTGAACCAAAGAGCAACAGGTCAATCACCATGAGCAGTGATACACCCATGACGCTGTGCTTGGAATACACGTTGCGCTCCATCCAATCGTCGGGGGTGCCGTGTCCGTATTTGACAAGCGTTTCCTTGTTGCGACTCTCGATGCGGTAGAGCTCAGCACCGCGCCAAAGTACCTCGTCGATGCCGCGTGTTTGAGGGCTATGAGGGTCTTCCTCGGTTTCGCATTTGGCATGATGTTTGCGGTGAATGGCCGCCCACTCTTTGGTGACCATGCCCGTGTTCAGCCAGAGCCAAAATCTGAAAAAATGCGAAACCACTGGGTGCAGATCAAGCGCGCGGTGCGCTTGGCTGCGGTGTAGGTACAGCGTGACCGATGCAATGGTGATGTGTGTTGTCACCAAGGTGAACAAGATGATTTGCCACCAAGAAAAGTGTAGAAGTCCGTTGGCTGCCCATGAGAGCAAAGATTCAAGTGTGGACATGAATGTCATAGCGACCTTTTAGATACAAAAAGAGACGATTTTAGAGCCTATTGAAAGCCTACTTGCGTTGCCAGATGGCCGCAAAAAAACCATCGGTTTGATGCAGGTGAGGCCATAGTCGTAAATAACCAGCTCGGCAAAGCGAATCACTGTTGGCAATACCCAGATCGGTGAGAACCGTTTGGGCGGGTAAGAGCGTGAAGTCGGGATTGGCGGCGGTAAAGGCTTGGGCGATACGTTCGTTTTCTTCGGGCAGCACGCTGCACGTGGCGTAGACCAAACGGCCACCTGCTTTGACCAGCCGTGAGGCGCTTTGCAAGATGTTCGTCTGCAAAGCAGTGAGCCGCTCAATATCCGATGGTTTTTGTCGCCACTTGAGATCGGGATTACGCCGCAGCGTACCAAGTCCCGAGCAAGGTGCATCGACTAGCACGCGATCCATCTTGCCCGCTAGGCGTTTGATGCGCTCATCGCGCTCATGTGCAATGGCGACGGGGTGGATGTTGGATAGTCCGCTGCGCGCCAAGCGCGGCTTGAGGGCGGCTAGCCGATGCGCGGACACATCAAACGCATAGAGTCGCCCTGTATTGCGCATGGCCGCGCCCAATCCCAGCGTCTTGCCGCCAGCGCCGGCGCAAAAGTCAGCCACCATCTCACCTCGCTTGGCATCAACCAAGAGTGTCAGTAACTGTGAGCCTTCGTCTTGCACCTCAACCGCGCCTTCTATAAACAGCTTGAGTTTCGATAGTTGCGTATGGGCACTCATCCGCAGGCCAAGCGGGCTATAGGGTGTGGGCTGGCATGCTACGCCCGCCTTGCCCAGTGTGGCTTGCAGGGCATCGCGTTTGGAATTAAGGGCATTTACCCGTACATCAAGCGGTGCCATGGTTTCGCACGCGGCGCAAAAAGCCCAAAACTGTTCTTCGCCAAGTTCTTTACGCAAGCTATCAGCTAGCCAAATTGGTAAGTTGTGTCGATGCGCATCCAGCAGCTCGCCCGCGCTGATTTTTTGGCATTCAGCCAGCCAGATTTTTTCTTGTGGAAGGAGTGCGCCTTGCAAAAAATCAGTGTCGCTTGCGCTACTGCTTGGGTAGGCGAGTATGGCGAGCCGCCTTGCCAGCGAGCCCGAGCCCGACCGGGCAAGTGCTTCTAAGCGGGTTTTGCTGCGCAAAACGGTATAGGCGGTTTGTGCCAGTACGGCGCGTTCGCGTTGTCCGATGTTTTTGGTCTTGCGGTTATCTTTGAAGTAGTGCGAGAGAACCGCATCCGCTGGATGCTCAAATTTAAGAACGAGGCTGACCAGCTCGGTGCAGGCATCTAAGAGTTGTTGTGGGTGCATAGTAGTTTTTTAATCGTCGCAGGATAGATCAGATGTTCTTGTGTGAGCACGCGAGCTGCAAGGGTGTTGGCATTGTCGTTGGTTAATACGGGAACCACCGCTTGCGCCAATATCTCACCATCGTCCAGTACCGATGTCACGCGGTGAACAGTCGCGCCAGCAAATTGGCAGCCCGCATCAATCGCGCGTTGATGCGTGTGCAGACCTGTAAAGGCGGGTAAGAGCGAGGGATGAATGTTAATCATGCGTCCTTGGTAGTGATCGACAAGTGCTGCTCCCAAAATTCGCATAAATCCGGCCAGCACCACAAGGCTTGGGCGGTAAGTATCAATCGCGCTTTGCAAGGCTGCATCAAATGCAGCGCGAGAGGGATAAGCCGTATGGTCAATGAGCTGCGTTGGGATGCCGTTTGCTTGGGCCCACGTAAGACCTTTTGCATCGGCTTGGTTGCTGATGACGGCGGCGATACGGACATTGAAGCGACGCTCCCACGCTTCAGTTTGAGCGGTTCGGACAATCGCTTGCATGTTAGAGCCGCTGCCCGAGATGAGAATAACGATGGATTGCATGAGGGCAATTATCCCTTTGTAGGTTTGCAAGGTGGCGTAGCGCGGTATAGTTGAAGGATGAGCACTTCTTTTATCACTGCTGCACTTGTTGAGGACGAACCAGAGACGCATGCACGTTTGCTGGCGGCACTAAAAACAGACCCTACGATTGAGGTGATTTTTTCTGCCGGTGCTGCCAAGCCGATGTTGCAGTGGCTCGTCGGGAAGATGGGTGAGTACTCCCCCAGCGTGTTATTGGTTGATTTGGGCTTGCCGGATCAGTCTGGATTAGAGGTCATCCGCTTGGCCAAAACGATGCATCCAACTACCGAGATCATGGTGATCACCATGTTTGGGGATGAGTCCAACATGATCCGTGCGTTTGAAGCCGGAGCGAGCGGCTATCTCCTCAAAGATGGTACAGAGCACGAGCTGGCGGAGCATGTTCGTAGTCTGCATGCAGGTGGCTCCCCGATGTCGCCCATCATTGCCCGCCAATTGCTCTCTCGCATGGGACGGGCAAATCGTGTGGCAGTGCCCGCAGCACTCTATGCACCTGCCCAGTCAGAAGCACCGTCGCGTCTGGCAGCAGCGCCTCAGCTGGCGGCAACCCCGCCGCTCGCTGCAACACCTCGGTTTCATTCGGCTGGACTGCTGACCGAGCGCGAAGAGCAGGTGCTGCAATATCTATCGCGTGGTTACAGTTACGCGGAGTTAGGAAAAGAGTTGGGTGTCACCATCAACACGATTCAAACGCATATTCGTGGTCTCTACGCCAAGCTAGAGGTGCACTCCAAATCGCAAGCACTTTCTCAGGCGAGGCAACGGGGGTTCCTTGAAAAATAAATGGCTGGCGTTCGTCATTTGGTGGGTTGTGTGCTGTGCCTGCGTGACAGCACACGCTAAGGTTACGGTTGTTTCTCAGGCTGATATACAAGTCACCACAGGTGTTAAATCGACGCTGATTGTTCATCGGGAATTGCCCTTTCGGTGGGATTTCAACTTTCCGGGAGAGAACGGTAGCGCAAGGTACACCCTTACTTTGCCGCCTTTTGTACGATCGGGTGATGCGCGTCCGATGGCCATCATGATTCCGCGCGTGGGGAACCAAGTGCAGGTTTATCTGAACGGTTATATGGTTGATGCACGCAGCCAGCTCAGTAACAGCAAGGACGATGCAGCCAAAGAACCGTTTTTAATCATTATTCCTACGGCACTTTTGCACACCAGTTATGCCAATACGCTCGTGATTGATACCATGGTTCAATCGCTGCGCTGGGGGGGCTTGTCCAAGGTGTATTACGGTTATGAAGAGGAGCTACGTGGTCAGTATGTGCAAGCCTATTGGCTGCAACAGTCCTCTTACATTGTGATTCTTTCGGCTTTGGTGTTAATGGGGCTGATCTCGTTAGCGCTGTGGCTGGGTCAACGCGAAAGTTTGTATGGCTTATTTGCTTTAAGCGCCTTATGGGGGAGCTTTAGCGCTGCGACTCAATTCTCTATAACGTCATGGATACCGTGGCCGTTGCAAGGCATTGTGGCATCGGTGGGCCTGGCTTGGTATGTCGTGTTTATGACGCGCTTCACATTAGGTGCCGTCGGCGAAGATGGTGCGTGGGTGAAGTTGGCTTTATTGGCGACAGCGCTTGCTGTTGGTATTGCTTTTATTTTGGCTGAGCCCGTTTATTGGACGATCGCGGTGAGTTTTTTGTCGTTTCCCATCATCGCGGCGCTCATTTTTACGGCAAAGGCTGTCAGCCAAAATAAATCAAAGCAAGCGAGGCTGTTATTTGCTCTTAGCTTGATTGTTACCTTGGTTGCGTTGCGCGACTTGTTTGTTGTACATATCCCTGAAAGTGGTATTGAAGAGTTTGCGCTTTTGCCGCACGCTTTATTTTTGTATGTGCTCATGATGGGTTGGCTCGTTGTCGAGCGCTACACCTTGCAAAATAAGCTTTATCACAACCTATCGATCACCTTAGAGGATCGGGTGAAAGAGCGCGAAACCCAGTTGGAGAAAAGTTTCGAAGAAATTAAAGTTCAAAGCGAGGAGCGTGTCAGATTGGTTGAGCGTCAGCGCATCATGTCCGACATCCACGATGGTGTGGGTGGGCAGCTGGTCGCGTTGGTCAACATGATTAAACGGGGTCATGCCGACCCTTTGTTGTTTGATAGAAAGCAACTCTCTGAGCATGCACAAATGGCGCTGGACGAGTTGCGGGTGGCGGTTGATGCGATGCAGCCCGTTGATGGAGATTTGGCAACGGTTTTAGCAACGCTGAGGTACCGACTCGAGCCTAGGCTAAAAGCTTCTGGGATTGATTTGGTTTGGCGCATTGATGAGTTGCCGTTGTGGAGCGATTTGACTCCGCAAAAAGTATTGCAGATACAGCGCATTTTGCTGGAAGCTTTTACGAATGTGATTAAGCATTCTGGAGCAAAAATGGTCATGTTCACAGCATGGCATCAACCCGCGATACCGAGCGTGGATATCGTGCTACAAGATGATGGTGTCGGCTTTGACATCAATCCCGAAGACTCACAAGGTCACGGACTTGGTAATATGAGCTTCAGGGCAAACGCCATTGGTGCAACATTGCGCGTTTACTCAAGCTCGGGCAAAGGGACGCGGCTGAGTTTGAAGATGCCCTACCAGCCTTTGCAGTTGGAGTTGGCAACAGGCGATTGAGGCAGATAGCAAAAATAAATGGTTTTAACAAGGAGATACGTATGGATTTAGCTTTTACCCCAGAAGAGACAGCCTTTCGTTTAGAAGTGCGCCAATGGGTGCGCGACAATTTACCGCACGATATTGCGCATAAGGTTCATAACGCTTATCGCCTCACGCGGGATGATATGCAAAGCTGGGCCAAAATTTTGGGTAAGAAAGGCTGGCTTGGTCACGCATGGCCTAAGGAGTTTGGTGGGCCAGGCTGGAATGCCATTCAAAAGCATCTGTTTGAGGAGGAATGTGCCTTGGCCGGTGCACCGCGTGTGATTCCATTTGGCCCCGTGATGGTGGCACCCGTGATCATGGCGTTCGGTAACGAAGCGCAGCAAAAGCGTCATCTACCCGGCATTGCTTCGGGTGAGGTTTGGTGGTCACAAGGCTATAGTGAACCGGGTTCTGGTTCGGATTTAGCCTCTCTCAAAACACGCGCAGAGCGTGTGGGTGATAAGTACATTGTGAATGGACAAAAGACATGGACGACGCTTGGACAATACGGCGAATGGATTTTTTGTTTGGTACGCACATCTACCGAAGGTAAGCCTCAAACAGGGATTAGCTTTTTACTGATAGACATGAAAAGCAAGGGTGTGAGCGTTCGCCCGATCAAGTTGCTTGATGGCGAATGCGAAGTTAACGAGGTGTGGTTTGACAACGTTGAAGTGCCTGCTGAGAACTTAATTGGTGAAGAAAACAAAGGCTGGAATTACGCCAAGCATTTACTAGCGCACGAGCGCACCAATATCGCTGACGTTAACCGCGCCAAACGTGAGCTAGAGCGGCTCAAGCGAATCGCCAAGAACGAAGGCGTGTGGGAGGATGTGCGATGAAATTGCCAAACTTGAGGTCGATATTGTGGCGCTTGAGATGCTGGTGCTGCGTGTGCTATCAGCGGAAAAAGCGGGTAAGCAATCGCTGGATATTGCGGGTTTGCTCAAAATACGTGGCAGCGAAATTCAGCAGCGCTACTCCGAGCTGATGATGCTAGCGGCTGGGCCACGCAGCCTACCCTTGATTGAAGAGGCCAAGGACGCTGGATGGCAAGGCGACATGATTCCTGACTACTGTGCGCCACTTGCCAGCAGCTATTTCAATATGCGCAAGACCACCATTTACGGCGGCTCCAACGAAGTGCAGCGCATGATTGTGTCGCAAACCGTATTGGGCGCGTAACAAAAAATCACCAAGCAAAAGGAATAAAAAAATGGACTTCAATTTTTCAGAAGATCAAGAGCAACTGCGTGATGCGACTCGCCGCTGGGTGAGTAAAGATTACACGGCGGCAAGGCGCCACGCCATCATTGCGGCAGGTAAGGGATGGGGTGGGTATGACGCTGACGTTTATGCCGAGCTTGCTGGCCTTGGATTGTGTGGCCTAGTGATTGCGCCAGAGCACGATGGTCTTGGCATGGGAGCAGTTGATAGCATGGTGGTGATGGAGGAGCTTGGGCGAGGCATGGTGATAGAGTCGCCAGCCCACACGTTGATCGCATCCTATGTGCTGACGCAATATGCGGACGCTGCGCTACAAGCGGCATGGCTGCCCCGCATAGCCTCGGGCGAAGCGACGCTGTCACTGGCCTACCAAGAGGCCACCTCGCGTTATGCGCTAGACATCTGCAAGACCACAGCAACCAAGACTTCGACGGGCTATCAATTAACGGGCAACAAGGTATTGGTGGTTGCTGGCGATCAAGTGACGGGTTACATCGTGAGCGCGCAGCTCGGTAACAAGCTGGCGCTTTTTGTGGTGGAGCGTGCAGCAAGCGGTGTTGTGGCGACTCCCGTTGGTCTGCAAGATGGCTCACGTGCTGCGCGAGTGACCTTCGATCAATCTGCCGCTACGCTGATCACAACCGAAGGCCTTGCTGCACTTGAGTTAGCGGTGGATGTGGGCATTGCGCTGCTGTGCGCAGAAGCGGTTGGCGTGATGGATGTTTTGGTACAGATGACCACCGAGTACATGAACACGCGCAAGCAATTTGGTCAAACATTGGCTAGCTTCCAAGCGCTACGTTTCAAAATTGCCGATGTCAAAATGCAGCTCGAACTGGGGCGCTCCATGAGCTACTACGCAACGCTGAAAGTGGATGCGCTTGCTGATGAGCGCCGAGCAGCAATGGCACGGGCTAAATATCAACTCGGACAATCCATGCGATTTGTCAGCCAAAACTGTTTGCAATTGCATGGTGGCATTGGCATGACCGATGAGTATTTAGGCAGCCATTATTTCAAAAAACTTACTCAGTTAGAGATGATGTTTGGCGATAGTTTGCACCATCTGGGCGAAGTGTCCAGTAGGATGCAGGACACAGCGGGCGTGTTTGCTTAGTCGAGTTGGGGTGTGCGTTGCTTAACTCTTGCGCGACGCACTATCCCATTCGTCAAATAACGTCTTCGCGAACGACCTAGGCACTAAATCACCATGCGTTTTTGACACTTCAATCATTGCATCAGCAATCTGCTCGATGACGGCCTCTGGGTTTTTAACCAAACACACATCACGCCCAAAAGTGATGAGTTCTCGCTGACTAGGATAGTGGTGCGACTGATTGAGCTTGAGTCCCATTGTGTTGTCGCCATAAACAGATGTTGTCACTACATCAAAAACGGGCGCAAGGACAACGCTGCTGGCATCGGCAGGATGGTTGTAGAGCAAGCCAAAATTTTTTAAGTGCGCGTCCCCGTTGCGCAACATGACGGATAGCGCCAAATAACCAAAAAATTTCTGTCCTTGGGCAAGCGCATGGGCACTGCAATAGTGGCGGATGTAGCGCACCACGCCCTCGTAAGAGCCTCGGTATTTGTAGTGCCCGCGCTCGTCATAGGTTTGCCCGCTCAAGACCGCCATATCTTCAAACCCCAGCTGGGCAAGGGCAACGCCGTTTTGCAGCGGCCTGTCAAAGCGGCGCATGATGAACAAATGGCCATCATCCGACAGATAAAACTCGGGCACGTCCAGCCCAGCAAGCTTGGCCACGCTCATGCACAGATATTCGTTTTGGCTCAAGTACGGAAAATCTTGACCGCCCGTCTTCACAATTAGGTTAGATGCGTAGGCGGTTTCTCGATTCGTTGTGGGGTACAAATCAGCATCGGGGAGCAATACCTTGGGTTGAACGCCAGAGATTCCACGGTCAAAAAATTGCCCAAGCAAAAAATCAAACAAGCCATCGCTAGCCTTGCTTTTCAACAATTCGGAAAGACCAACGGACACCGACGAGGCTTTAAAACCCTCTTGCCGCAAAGAGATACGCCCAATTTGATCTTGCCCCATCAAAGACAAAATCGCCATCTCGTTGAATTTAGAAAATTGTTTTGCAAAACGCTGTTGAAACCGATCGTATTGCGCACCCTCGGGTAAGTTCATCGCAAAAATAGGATGGGGCATGTGACTGTTGTAGCTTTGGGCACGCAGCGGCATGGTGAGCGACAACTCCGTCTCAGGGTTTTGCGTGCTGTAGCGCCAAACAAATTGTGACTCCCGAATCAAATCGCCCGCAAAGCCTTGTGGGGTATGGCCTTGCAGCGATTGAACAGCAGGAATCAAATCACTCATGCGTCCTCTCCCATCAAGTCAGGAATGCTGCCAAACTCATAGCGCGTACTCTTTATTTCCACGCACTTACCCAGCGCCGCTAGCGCCATAAACACCGTCATCATTCCTACGTTTTTTCCTGCCTCCATCTGCGCAATCGTCTGGCGGCGGCAACCCACCGCCAACGCTACGTCGTCTAGGGTTTTACCTAACGCTTTGCGCTCTAGGCGATAAAGCGCACCAAACTCATACGGCGTGCTGGCGCGGGGGAGAGGGGCGGATTCGTTGATGCTAAGCGGCTTGATCATGTTCTTATTATCGAACATTTTTAATATATTTTTTTAATATGTTCTAAATAAAGAACTTTATTGCGCATCACCCGCCATTGCGAAAATACTATGGGAATTGACGCTTTGCATGAACCACGTTCACAACCTCAATTGTTGCTGTTGTGACCCGATAGAAAACAATGTAATTGGGGTGAACAACTATTTCGCGCAAGCCTTCAATTTTTTGGCTCGGCTTGTACAAATAAGGATGCTCGGATGTATGCTCCAGCGCGGATTCAATTAACTCAAAAATTCTTTGTGCTGCTAATTGGTTACGCTCGGCTATGTAGCTCAAAATTTCCGCTAAATCCTCCTTCGCTGTACGCTTCCATTCAATTGGCAGCATACAAAGGCTTAGAAGATTGAAGCAAAGCACGCATTTCAAATAACACTTGGTCATGCGATACGTTGGGGCGTGTATCAGCTAGGCTTTTTTGCACCTTCCCTTTTAGCCAAGTCAAATAGCTCTCTTCCTGCTCGGTAGTTTCAAACTCTGACACTAGGGGCGATAAGGCTGTCGTCATAGAGGTGCTCCTTTGCTTTGAATCATGAGTGAATTTTACCCCCCCGCAGCGACTTTATTGAGGTGCGAACTTGCGGTAGTGGTTCAGTTTGAATTTTTATTGTAGTTGCCGCGCTTTGTCGGCTTCTCATTGTCAGCAAGCAAAGCAATCAACTCTTCAAAATCCCATACGTGGCTAGTCAGTCCCGCTTTCATCGCGGGTGTAACGCGCAAGGTTTTATGAATTTTGCAGTAGTTGTAAAACATGAAATAGAGACTAAGCGAGTGGCAATGATTTTCAATTTTTTTGCTAAAAGTTAGTCAGTCGCGTGAATCGGCGCGTGTGCATACGCATTGTTAAATTTTGGCGTTCAACGTAGCTAGTCGAAACCTTTTCAATATCGGGGCTGTCAGAGATTTTGATCTTCTTAATACCAGTGCAGTCAGCAGGGCTGTAACGACCTTTAGCGCTATCAGGCGCTGCGCCGTAGGTCTTTACCAACTGTGCATAGTCCACGTTCCAATCGAATGCCTTTTCAACGGCTTGCAAGTACGTTTTATGCCCGTCAGTCGTTAGTTGCACGGGGTTGGCTAGGCGGTCTTTTAAATCGAGCATGAACTCAGTCGCATATTCAGCATCGCGCCCACCTACTAGGTAAGAGATTAGGAGTTTTGTATCCGCGTCGATAGCTGTCCAAGTCCAAACGTTACCAGCGCCCTCGGGCGTGAGTCTCTACTTTTAACTGTTCTTAATTTGCGGGGGGATTACCATTAGGTTGCTGCTGCCTGTCGCGCGGTAGTGGTCTTATAGCCGCATCTGTGCTGCCCGTGCGTGCCCTTGCAAGCCTTCGCTGTGCGCCAGCGTTGCGGCAATCGCACCCAGTGACTTGGCACCTTGCTTGCTGACTTCAATCAGGCTGCTGCGTTTTTGGAAATCGTAGACCCCAAGCGGCGAGCTAAACCGTGCGGTGCCGCTCGTCGGTAGCACATGGTTGGGGCCTGCGCAATAGTCGCCCAAGCTCTCACTGGTATAGGCACCTAAAAAGATGGCACCAGCGTGCTTGAGATAGGGCTCCCATTGGTGTGGATTTTGACCAGAGACCTCTAGGTGTTCGGGCGCGATTTGATTACTGATGTCGCAGGCTTCTTGCATCGAGCGCGTATGGATAAGCGCACCACGGTCGTTTAATGATTTGCGGATGATGTCTTGGCGAGGCATCTGGGGCAGTAGCTTGTCAATGCTGGCTTGTACGGCATCGAGGTAGGTCGCATCGGGTGATAGCAAGATGCTTTGCGCCAGTTCGTCGTGCTCGGCTTGACTGAACAAATCCATGGCGACCCAGTCGGCTGGTGTGGTGCCGTCGGCCAGCACCAAAATTTCGCTGGGCCCTGCGATCATGTCAATGCCAACCAGACCAAAAACTTGGCGCTTGGCCTCAGCCACATAGGCGTTGCCAGGCCCTGTGATTTTGTCAACTTTGGGGATGGTCTGTGTGCCGTAGGCTAGGCCAGCGATGGCCTGCGCACCCCCCACGGTAAACGCGCGTGTGACCCCACCGACATAAGCGGCGGCTAGCACCATGGCGTTTTTGATGCCATTTGGCGTGGGTACCACCATGATGATTTCGCCCACACCAGCGACGTGCGCAGGAATGGCATTCATTAAAACCGATGAGGGATAGGTCGCCTTGCCGCCCGGAACGTAGATGCCCACGCGGTCAAGTGGCGTGACTTTTTGTCCCAGCAAGGTGCCATCTGCGTCGCGATATTGCCAACTTTCGCCCGATGCTTTTTTTTGCGCTTCGTGGTAGTTTTTAATGCGCAAAGCCGCATCGGTTAAGGCTTGACGCAGGTTTTCGGGTAGCGAGTCGTAGGCCGCTTTGAGTTCAGTTTGAGTGAGCTCTAATTGGCTCACCGAGCTTGCCGTCACCTGATCCCAGCGTGCGGTGTATTCCAGCAAAGCCGCATCACCGCGCGTTTTGACGCTTTGCAAAATTTCTTCAACACGCGCTCCAATGGCTTTGTCCTGCTCAGAAGACCAGTGCAGACGTCTTTGTAGATCGGCGGCAAAGGTTGGACTGGCGGTGGATAGGCGAAGTGGTGTGGCTTTTAGCATTTAGCGCACCGCTTTTTCAAAGGCCGTCAAAATCGGGCGTAGCACATCGTGCTTGAGTTTTAACGAGGCTTGGTTGACTACGAGGCGTGAGCTAATGTCCATGATGTGCTCGACTTCAACAAGGTGATTGGCCTTGAGCGTGGCACCTGTCGAGACCAAATCGACAATGGCATCGGCCATGGCGGTTAGGGGGGCGAGCTCCATCGAGCCGTAGAGCTTGATGATGTCCACATGCACGCCTTTGCTGGCAAAAAAGTCGCGTGCAATTTGTACGTACTTGGTGGCAACTGTCAGGCGTGCACCTTGTTTGACGGTGCCTTCGTAATCAAAGCCTTGGCGTACAGCCACACTCATACGGCACTTGGCAATTTTCAAATCAAGCGGTTGGTAAAGTCCTTCGCTGCCAGACTCGATCAGCGTGTCTTTGCCTGTGACACCTAAATCTGCGCCGCCTAATGCGACATAGGTTGGCACATCGGTGGCGCGAACCAGTAGCACGCGAACATGTGCATGGTTGGTTGTCAAGATGAGTTTGCGCGATTTGTCCGGGTCTTCCAAAACCTCAATGCCAGCCGCTTTAAGTAGTGGTAGGGTCTCATCAAAAATGCGTCCTTTCGACAGCGCTAGGGTGATGGTGGTTGGTGTAGGTGCGGTGCGCAGTAAAGAAGGGGAGGGTGCCGTGTTCATGGGGGACTACTTTACACGCTCAATATCAGCGCCAATGGCTTTGAGTTTCTCTTCCATGCGGTCATAGCCTCTATCAAGGTGATAAATG
>CAZAIW010000038.1:0-3358 GCA_964485285.1 uncultured Burkholderiaceae bacterium
GCAACCTTGCCAAGGTTGAGGTCGAGAGTTCGAGACTCTTTTCCCGCTCCAAATTTCAAACGATTTAGGGAAGTCATCCAACCGGTGTCTTCCCTTTTTCATCTAATGAATGTAGACGGTGCGATAGCAAAGCGGTTATGCCCCGGATTGCAAATCCGGTTAGCCCAGTTCGACTCTGGGTCGCACCTCCAATACTTTCAAGGGTAATCCCCCCGCAAATTAAGAACAGTTAAAAGTAGAGACTCACGCCTGATGGCAGAAAGAGTTTTTACCAATGAAGACGAGCAAATTTAGCGACAGCCAAATCATGGCAATCTTGAAACAAGGCGAATCAGGCGTGCCAATTAGCCTATACGCGGCTCGGGACCTGATGCGCTAGCTAAGGGCATTCGTGCCCTGATAAACACTTAGTTTGTTTGCCAGTGCAGTAGACTTCGCAATTCAGCATGTAAACGAATCGGCTTTTGCTGGTGCTGACCCGCCTGAAAAGGTTGCAACCCATGTGTAGCAATATCCAAGAGGCTTCGATTTAATTTCTGATATACTTTGCGCCATACATCCCCTGCTGCTTCGTCACAGGCTCCAAAGACCACCTCGTGTGGTCTTTGCTCTTTCTCAAGGTCACTCATGCAAAAAAGGCGAGTTGTCGCTTATGTCGATGGCTTCAATTTTTACTTTCGACGGTTAAAAAACAAGCCTTATCGATGGCTTGATTTGGTCGCATTGTTTGACGCACTTTTTCCAAACGATGAGGTTGTCAAGGTCAAATATTTCACTGCGCGAGTCAGCGGTAAATTTGACCCTTCAAAGCCAATCCGTCAAGATGTGTATCTTCGTGCTTTGCAAACTTTGCCAAGTCTTGAGATTATTGAAGGACAGTACTTCACAAAAACTGCACCTCGCATTTTGTTTGAACCGCACACTAATGCTGCTGGCGAACTGGTTAAATCTGCGCTTATTTGGGATAGTGAGGAAAAGGGATCGGATGTGAATCTAGGATCGCATTTGATTAACGATGCTTGGGAGGATTCATATGATGTGGCGGCAGTTCTAACGAATGACTCCGACCTTTCGACCCCTATGCAATTGGCGCTAAAAAGAAACAAGGTTGTGACGCTTTTACACCCTGACAATAATGTTTCAAAAATGCTGATCCGTAGCTCATCCAACTCGCTGCATATCCACGATAAATTTTTGCTTGGTGCTCAGCTGTCGCCCACTGTCGTGACAGCAAGAGGTGTTTTAATTCATAAGCCTAAGGATTTTTGAACTGTCAACAAAGTGTCAACGGCATAGCTGGATAACGCGGATTCAATGCAGGGTTATAACGGTGCTTTCTTAGGAGGCGCTGGACAATGCGGGGATATAGCAGTCATATCGAAGGGATTGCAAATCCGGTTAGCCCAGTTCGGCTCTGGGTCGCACCTCCAATACTCATGATCTCCATCCCCAATTCAGACATCACACTCACTGCGATGCGTGCGCAGGGCGCAGGTGGACAAAACGTCAATAAAGTCTCTAGTGCGATTCATTTGCGGTTTGACATCCAAGCGTCATCGCTAGCGCTGGACATCAAAGAGCGACTCTTGGCGCTGCGTGATCATCGCATCACGAAGGACGGCGTGGTGGTGATTAAGGCTCAGGCGCATCGAACGCAAGAGATGAACAAAATAGACGCGCTGCTGCGACTGCATGAGCTTGTGAGCAGCGCTGAGTTTGCGCCCAAGGTGCGACGCAAAACCAAACCAACAAAAGCGTCGCGGCAAAAACGGTTAGAGGTAAAAAGTATGACTAGTGAAAAAAAGACGCTCAGAGCGAAAGTACTGGATACATGAGGTGCGGCAGATAGTGCCCTCTACAATTGAACGATGAGTATTCTTTGCGACACCCAAATTAACGCCCTTGCTGCCAAGGGAATGATTGAACCCTTTAGCCCCCAGCAGGTCAAACAAGTCGATGGCAACCGCGTCATCAGCTACGGAACTTCCAGCTACGGTTACGACATCCGCTGTGCGCGTGAGTTCAAAATTTTTACCAACATCAACTCCACCATTGTTGATCCTAAAAAATTTGATGAAAAAAGTTTTGTCGATTTTGAAGGCGATGTCTGCATCATTCCGCCCAATAGTTTTGCGCTGGCGCGAACAATGGAGTACTTCCGCATCCCGCGTCATTTGCTGACGGTTTGTCTTGGCAAAAGCACCTACGCGCGCTGCGGCATTATTGTGAACGTCACGCCCTTCGAGCCCGAGTGGGAGGGCTACGTGACGCTGGAATTTTCTAACACTACGCCGTTGCCGGCCAAAATTTATGCCGGAGAGGGATGTGCCCAAGTGCTCTTTTTTGAAGCCAGCCAAGTGTGCGAGACATCGTACAAAGATCGCGGCGGCAAGTACCAGGGGCAAGTGGGTGTGACGCTGCCAAAGACGTGAGATCGATTCCATAAGGAGCGCTTCGTATGCAATGGGATGGCAATCGAGAGTCGGATAACGTTGCCGACGTAGTAGCCACGGCCATCAACGCTGCGACTAAAATAGGCGATGACGCTTTGTAGCGTGCCAGCACAGGCACGCTGCACCCCGAGAGCTTTACCCACGGGACGAGCGAGCAACGAGTCCGCTGGTTTAACACAGGGCTACAAAGTGGCAGCATCCAGCGCTGTGACACTTTCAATACGCAAGCGCTTTAAAGCACTTGTCATTTCTAACTTTTAATGTCTTTATCTTTTTCAGAACTCAACCTTGCGCCTAACCTCATGCGAGCCTTGCTCGACATGGGCTACGAGACGATGACCCCCATCCAAGCGCAAGCGATTCCAGTGGTGATTGCGGGCGGTGACGTGATGGGCGCGGCCCAAACAGGGACTGGCAAAACGGCCGCTTTCACACTGCCTCTGTTGCAACGAATGCTCAAGCACGAGAGTGCTTCGACCTCGCCCGCTCGCCATCCCGTGCGGGCTTTGGTGCTGCTGCCCACCCGTGAGCTGGCCGATCAAGTGGCGGGGCAAGTCAAAAGCTATGCCAAGTACACACAGCTCAGAAGCGCTGTTGTCTTTGGCGGCATGGACATGAAGCCGCAAACGCTGGAGCTTAAAAAAGGCGTTGAAGTTTTGGTGGCGACACCGGGTCGGTTGCTCGATCACATCGAAGCCAAAAACGTTTCTTTGGCGCAAGTGGAGTACGTGGTTCTGGACGAAGCGGATCGCATGCTCGATATTGGCTTTTTGCCTGATCTTGAGCGCATCTTGAGCTTTTTGCCGAAGTCGCGTACCACACTGCTTTTTTCTGCGACCTTTTCTCCTGAGATCAAACGCCTCTCGGCTAGCTATTTGCAAAACCCCGTCACCATTGAGGTGGCT
>CAZAIW010000038.1:3368-14169 GCA_964485285.1 uncultured Burkholderiaceae bacterium
GGCTAGGCCAAACGAGACCGCCTCGACCATCGAGCAAAGTTTTTACAACGTCAAGAATGACGACAAGCGACGTGCCTTGGTGCAACTGCTGCGCGAAAAAGGCATCAAACAATCGTTTGTGTTTGTGAATAGCAAATTGGGTTGTGCTCGCTTGGCGCGAAGCTTGGAACGCGACGGTTTTAAAGCCACAGCGCTGCATGGTGATAAATCGCAAGACGAGCGGTTGAAGGCTCTTGATGCATTCAAAAAAGGCGAAGTCGATTTGTTAGTGGCAACCGATGTGGCCGCACGAGGACTGGACATTAAAGACGTGCCTTGTGTTTTTAATTACGACATTCCGTTTAACGCAGAAGACTACATCCACCGCATTGGGCGTACAGGACGCGCGGGCGCTAGCGGTATTGCGGTGAGTTTTGTGGGTGATAGCAACGAGACCCGGTTGGTTGGTGATATTGAAAAACTGACCAAGCAAAAAATCCATCTCTTGCCCATTGAGTTCGCACACGACGCATCGGATGCGAGGGGACGTGATCACTTCAATACCGGAGGGCGCGTGTGGGATGACGAAGAGCGCCGTGGACATCGCGCAGCTCGCATGGATCGTATGGGTTATGTGCCTCGAGTCGCTGCACCCAAACCGCTCGATCCATTTTTTACCCAGCCCTATCAGGAGCCAAGTCCACAGGGCGCTGCAGGCTCATCGACCCCGCAAGCCAATACCCATCAGGTCTCCAGCAGGCCGGGTGTGTCGGCTAACATCAAATCTAAGAAGAAAGTGGCAGCACTTTTCTCGTAGTCGCTAACAAAAGCGAGGCATCACTGCCGCGATGCCTAGGGTGACCACGGCGGTTGTCTTCACTCATCAAAATCCCATAGTTGATGCAAGTCCAGCCCTAAGCGGGTGAAGAGTTCGACAACCTCTAGCGTCATCAGTTCGGCGCTACGCTGATGCTCGTTGGCATTGCGCGTGATCGTCAAAATGTCCGACATGCTGTACTCGCCTAGCGCATACGCTTTGCGCGACTTCTCAATGACAAATTGCTGTTCCTGAGCAGCGCTGCGCAGGTAAAGAGCCGCTTGGCGTTTGAAGGTGAATTGACGGTAGAGCGACTCCATGTCTGCGCTGAATTGCTGTTCCATCTGCTGAACCTTGCTGTCGGCGGCTTGCGCGTCAGCCAGTGCGCTGCTGGCCGATGCCATACGGGCTTGCCCCGCTAAGGGGATGAGGATGGAGGCACCTATGAGCCGCTCGGCACCGCCTCGCTCGGAGGTGGCGTATAGGCTAAGGGTGGGGTCAGGGCGCTGATCTTTTTCTGTGCGTATGGCAACCAGCTGTAAACGCCTCGCATCGGCGCGTACCCAATTGAGTTCATGGCTGTGCGCGAGGTACAGCGTGCGCATGGCCTCTAGGCTGTCTTTGAGCTCAGGTAGCGCTGCGATGGGGGACTGCTTAGGCAACTCGATGGCTGGATAGCGGCGTAGCCACATGGCTTGACTACTGGCGTACTGCGCTTGGCTGACTTCGTGCGCAGCTTGTGCGCGTTGCAGTTCCGCATGCGCCAAGGTGGCATCTACTTGCGAGATGTCGCCTTGCGTCAAACGTACCGTCGCTTGGCGGTACAGACTTTGCGCTAAGTTAAGACTGGACTTTGTGAGGGCTTGTTCCGTCCATGCGCGTAGATGCGTAAACCATAGCTTGATGAGGTCGCGACTGGCCTCGTGGATGGCATCTGCATATTCGATGCCCGCAAGCGTTTCAGTTTGCTTGGATAGATCGGCATCAACGCTGGCTTTCCCCCAAGCGCGGATGGGACGCTCAAGACTCACGCTGGGCTCCGTGTAGCGCTCACTGGATAAGGGAATTCGCCTTTGCTGAAGACTGGTGCGCAGGCTCAGCTCATGACTTCCCAACCGAATGGCTTGCGCTTTTGAATTCAAAGAATCTTTTTTTGATTTTGCAAGTTGAATCGCGGGACTCTCCAAAATAGCCGCTTTGGCGCTTGCTTGGGGTGGCAAATACGGCATCTGGGCACTTTGCCAGTTGGTCGCCATTGGAGCAGGGGGCGCAGCGGTAGATGCGGCGGTGGAAGGGATGGTTTGAGCCTGAAGCGCAAGGCTCAAACTACTGCAGAGGCAGGCAAACAAAAAAGAAAAACGATGCATCATGATTGATCCTGTTGGTTGGTGAGGGGCTGCGGCTGTTTGGGGCGCAGTCGCTGCACACATTCGCGCCAGCTGGTGATGTCACCCAAGTGCTCAAAAATTTTGGGCAATAGCAACAAGGTCAGCAGCGTTGCGCTGACCAATCCGCCCGTCACAACAATCGCCAAGGGGCGCTGAATTTCAGAGCCAGGGCCCGTTGCAAACAACAGCGGGATCATGCCTAAAACGGTGATGAGGGCGGTCATCAGCACGGGGCGCAAGCGTCTTTCTGTACCTAACCGAACCACAACTGCGAGTGGCTCGCCGCTGCCTAGTCGCTCGTTGAAATGGGTCACCATCACAACGCCATTGAGCACCGCAATGCCCAGCAAAGCAATAAACCCAACCGACGCTGGAACCGAGAGGTACTCGCCCGTTACCGCCAAAGCGACGATGCCGCCGACCAAGGCAAAAGGGATGTTTAAAAAGATAATGCCTGCTTGCATCGCCGAGCCAAACGTAGCAGCCAAGATGACAAAAATAAGCACCATCGCTGCTGGAATCACCAGACTTAAACGCGCCGCCGCGCGCTGTTGATTTTCAAACTGACCGCCCCAAGTTAGTCGAATGCCGGCGGGTAAGGTGAGGGCGGCAACAGCTTGTTTTGCCTCTTGCACAAAACCGGCTAAGTCGCGGCCTTCTACCGAGACTTGAATGTTCGCAAAACGCGCACTTTGTTCGTGGTCAACGCGAATGGGCCCCTCCATCAGGCGGATGTCTGCCAAAGCGCTAGCGCTCCAGCTACGCCCATCGGGCGAGGCAAGGCGCAGATTTTTAAAGGCTTCGGGGCTTTGGCGCGTCGCGTCATTGCCTTTGAGCGTCAGCGGTGTCCTGATGCCGCCTTGCAAAACATAACCCAAAGACTCGCCCTCGATGTGGCTTTTAAAGGCTTGCTGCAAGTCTTCAACGCTCATGCCAGCTTGCGCGGCGTTGCCGCGATTGATCGCAACGCTGAGGTATTGCAGGCCTTCGGCTTTGGGGGCAATCACCTCGGTTGCGCCTTTCATTTTTTGCACGGTGCCTGCGATGGCTTGTGCGGCTTGGTTGATCTGCGCCAAATCAGTGCCAAAAACTTTGATCGATAAGTCACCGCGTGACCCCGTGAGCATCTCGGAGACGCGCATCTCAATGGGCTGCGTAAAACCATAGATCAAGCTAGGAAAGCGATCCATGATGCCGCGTAGCTGCTGGATGATGTCGTCCTTGCTACCACGCCACTCACTTTTGGGCTTGAGGACTAAGAACGTATCGGTCTCATACAAACCCATGGGGTCAAGGCCTAACTCGTCCGTACCCGCGCGAGCCACGATGGACTTGACTTCGGGGACTTCTTTCAAAATGGCTTGCTGCACTCGGGTGTCTATTTCTAGCGATGTCTCCAGTGAAATAGAAGGCAGCTTTTGCAATTGAATCAAAATGTCGCCTTCGTCCATCGTGGGCATAAAGGTCTTCCCGACGATGCCGTACAGTCCAGCAGCCAAAACCAAAGAGGCAAGCGATGCCAGATAAAGCCACTTGGGGCGACGCCAAACGGCTTCGCGTACACGCACATAGGCCGCATGGATTTTTTGCACGATCCGTGGTTCGTGCTGCCCTTGCGCCTTTAGCACCAACGATGCCAAAACGGGCACCACCGTAAAGGCAATCAGCAGCGAGGAAGCCAGCGCCATGATGATGGTGATGGCGACCGGTGCAAACAACTTGCCCTCCAGTCCTTCCAAGCTCAGCAGCGGTAAAAACACGATGCAAATAATGAAGATACCCGCTGCTACGGGCTTGACCACTTGACGTACCGCCATGAGCAAGATGTCCGATTTGGTGAGTAGGTGCTTGGGCTGCGTCGCAAAAAAAGCCTCGATGTTTTCCACTACCACCACCGCCGCATCCACCAACATGCCCAGCGCAATCGCAAGGCCGCCTAGGCTCATTAGGTTAGCGGTCAAGCCAAACAAACGCATCAGTAAAAAAGTCGATAGCAACGATAGTGGCAGTGCGGTCGCAACGACTAAGGCGGCGCGTATCCCGCCTAAAAAAACATACAAAATGATGCAAACCAAAACGGCGGCTTCCGCCAAGGCGTGAATCACCGTATCGGCCGCGCGATTGACCAACTCCCCTCGGTTATAGAAAGTGCGTATTTGCATACCCTGCGGCAACCGAGTTTTGAGCTCATTTAACTTGACATCAATTGCATCGACCAACTCGCGTGCATTCACGCCGCGCATACCCAGTACAAGACCTTCAACCGTCTCTCCTTTGCCGTCTTGCGTAACCGCGCCGTAGCGTGTCAGCGCGCCCATACGGATGGTGGCAATGTCGTCCAAGATGACCGTCTGATGCGCTTGCGCTGTGGGCAGACCGATGCGGCGCAGATCATCCAAGCTTTTAATGGCACCCTCCACGCGCACTACCAAAGCCTCTTCCCCGGGGGTGAGGCGACCAGCACCGTCGTTGCTGTTGTTACTGAGCAGTGCTTGGCGCACACTTGCCATCGAGATACCCAAGGCGGCCATGCGTTCGGTGTGGGGAATGACCTCAAACGTTTGGACCTCACCGCCTAGCGAGTTGACTTCGGCCACGCCCTCAATCGTGCGCAGCTCGGGGCGGATGACCCAGTCGAGTACGCGCCTTTTTTCTGCAAGACTAAAAGCATCGCCTTCTAACGTGAACATGTACAGCTCGCTCAGTGGTGTGGTGATGGGCGCTAAGCCGCCGCTCACACTGGCGGGTAGCTCGCGCATCACACCCGATAGCCGCTCGGAGACTTGTTGCCTCGCCCAGTACAAATCAACGCCCTCGTTAAAGTCGATGGTGATGTCGGCGATGCCGTACTTGGAGACCGATCGCACCACCCGCTTGCTGGGAATGCTTAGTAACTCTTGTTCAATAGGTCTAACAACGCGCTGCTCCACCTCTTCGGGTGTCATGCCCGGACTCTTTAAGATGATTTTGGCTTGTGTAGGAGAGATGTCGGGGAAGGCATCAATGGGCAAGGTGAGCCATGCGTACAGGCCTGCCAATAGCAGCGCTGTTGCTGCACCCAAGGTCAGGTTGCGATAGCGTAGTGCTAGGCGGATGAGGGTATCGAACATGATGGTGATCCCCTGCCTTACTCGCCGGCCTGTAGCAAAGCACGTAGCGAGGCAATGCCTGTGATGGCGACCTGACTTTGACTAGGCAAAACAATTTCGACGAGCGAGACATCATCATTGGACGAGACTACTTTGACAGGTTGAGCGACAAAGCCATTGCGCTGAACAATAAACACAATAGGCATCCCTTGCCACTGACTGATCGCGCGTGAGGGCACTTGCCACAGCGTGTTAGGTAGCGTCGCCGCGCTCACACGGGGGTACAAATTGACAGGTAGCAACTCGCCGATTTGTAGGGTTCCGCGCACGGAGATGCGTGCACGCGCTTTGGCCGATTGATTGGTGTCTACGGCGCGGCTGACTCCCACGACTTCGCCTTTGGCTTGCCGAGAGGAAATACCAACCTCATCGCCGACCTTCAGCTGCGCGGCTTTATCAGCGGAGAGTTGAATGTCGAGGTAGAGCTGACTGGCATCGGCTAGCTTAAAGAGAATGGTGCCGGCCTCTATGCGCTGCCCCACCGAGGCCAAGGCCTGCGTGACAACGCCCGCCATGGGGGCATGGAGTGCGCCCGTGGCGTAACCAGTGACCTGAGTGTTGGCATCAAACTGGAGACCCGACGCACCCAGCTCGGCGCTACGGGCTGTGAGAGAGGCTTTGGCTGCCTCGTATTTGGCGCGACTCAGTTGCAAGCGAGCCGCAGGAATGATGCCCTCATCAAACATGGCTTGATCGCGCTGCCACACGGCCTTTGCTGTAGCTGCCTCTAGGTTGGCATCTTGCAGCTGCCGCCTTGCCTCGCCTGCTGCTGCGCTGGTGAAATAAGCGAGCGCTGCTCCCGCCTTGACGCTATCGCCCACCCCGACGAGCTGGCGCGCGATATGACCCGGATAAGGCGCGGTGATGGTGAACTCTTTGTTCGGCGCGGCTGTCACCGTGGCATTGGCCAGCAGCATTTGGCTTTGCGCTGGTTGCAACCGCGCCACGTGGATACCCAAGGCCGCTTGCTGCGCAGCGTCTAGCAGCACTGGCCTAGGCGACGTTTGCGCTGCAACGGATGCGTGGCAGGCAACAAGGACGCATACCAGCGCCATAGAAAATGAAAATGGGGTGCGACTGCACATAACCAACTCCTCAAAAGAATAACCCTAAGAACCCATGAACGCCGTAGAGAGTCCCTTGCGCCGCAGAGCACGCCAATGGCTCTACGCGCACGGGGCATCGCCCGGTGACGATTAACGTTTGGTGCGGTGGGGTGGGGCGTGCAACAGCCTTGCAAGGCTGTGCCGCGTGAGGTCACGCAGGTCGAACAGGCTGGTAAAAGAGCCCGGCGCTGAGGGCATCAAACGCCCTGCATCAAGAGAGCGAGGCGAGACGAAGATACCCGGGTTCGCTAAAAAAAACGGATACGGATCAAGCTGCAAGGTGGTGCTTGCTTTGCGAGGCAGCGATGCCGCAATCCCCAGCGCAGGCGAGTCCGATGGCGTGGCACCGGAGAGCTTGGCTCCAGTTGAATCCATCGCGCTGGGCGAGAGGGCGGATGCTGTCATGCCATCCACATGAAAACCAGTCGTGCTGGCTTGACCGATATGCATGTGCAAAAAGGGCCCCATCATCACAAGCCAAGCCAAGGCTGCAAGCAGCAGCACATAAAGGCGTGGAGGTGGACGGTTGGCGCTGTGCATGAAAGAAATTATATGTACTGAGCGGGCGCTGCTGACGGGAAGCCCGTCGCCGTCTCTGCGCACACTGCAAAAATATGTCAAGGCGCTTGGTAAGCGGGTGCAGGTGTCGTTGGTTTAGCGCCCGAAAGAGCTGGGCGCGTAGCGCTTTGGGTTTGTTTGCCTCTATGCAATAGGGAAAATGTCGCAACGGGGCAAAGGGATTGCTTGCCGAAGTAGGAGCGTTGCTGTATACAAGCCCCCCCTCGCACTACGTGCCGTCCTCCCTACTGCGCAGTGGGAGCAAAGGCAGCGACTTCTCACTTTAGAGTCATTTAATCGATGTACAATAATTCTATGTTAACCGTCAAAGAAACTGCCGAATTCATTCATCTTTCAAAGGGCGTTTGGAGTGATGAGGAGCGACATGAGTTTATTGACTGGATAGCCTTAAATCCCAATGCAGGCGATGTGATTGTGGGTAGTAAAGCACTTCGCAAAGTGCGGTTTGCACGGCAAGGCATGGGTAAAAGCGGTGGTGCGAGGGTGATTTATTTCAATCGCCGTGCGGATGGTTTGGTTGTTTTGCTGCTGGTTTATGCCAAGGCAAAGTTTGACAATATCCGTACCGAGATTTTGAATAAGCTAAAGGAGAAATACGATGTATGACGATACGCTTAAACCACACGAAGATTTAGAAATACGCGCCTTTGAGGAGGCGCTATTTCGGTCGATCGATCAAGCTTCGCGTGGCGAGTTTGCTGCTGTGCATACGCCTGAAATCATCATGACTAGACGGCGTGGTCGCCCTGTAGGTAGTGCAAAACGCCCTGTCACCTTACGGCTAGATACTGTTACCCTCGAGCGGCTTCGTGCGAGCGGTAAAGGCTGGCAAACCCGTGCCAGCGAAGCGTTATCGCGTTACGCTAGGCAGGAAGTGGTCTCGTTGGTTTAGTGTTGGTAGCCTACACCCCCGCCGCTTCGACCATCCACTTAACCCGCTTGTTGCCCTGCCACTCATCGGGTTCTAGCCGGTAGGCCAGTGTGACGGGGCTTGGCAGCGGTTCGGTGTGGTTGAACCAGATGCCATCGATGCTGCTGCCTTGGTGCTTGATCTTCAAAGCCAGATGTTTTTCGCCCACGATGCGCTGGCTGATGATCTCTACCTTGTCGCAAAAAACGGGCGGCAAAAATCCTTGTCCCCACACTTCGCGGTTCAAGGTTTCGGCCACGTCATAGCGGCATTCGGATGCGGGCAGTGAGCCATCGGTGAGCAAGCGCCTTTGCAAAGTTGCTGCGTCCAGCCAGCTGCTTGCGACGGTTTGCAAAGCGCTGCGGAATAACTCAAAGCCTGCTGGGTGGATGGTGCAGCCTGCGGCCATGGCATGACCACCAAAGCGCAGCAGCAAGCCCTCGTGCTGCTTGGCGATCAGGTCAAGCGCATCGCGCAAATGAAAGCCTGCAATGGAGCGTCCAGACCCTTTGAGTTCATGGATGGGTTGGCCATTCGCATCGCATGCGCCGCTGGGGGCAAAGACGAAGGTGGGACGATGCCACTGGTCTTTCAGACGCGCCGCCACGATGCCGACCACGCCTTCGTGGAAGCTGGGATCGCAGACACTGATCGCGCTGGGGGGCTCGTCAAGCGTGCCGAGCAAACGAGTGGCGATGGTGACGGCTTGATCACGCATGCCCGATTCGATCTCGCGACGCTCGCGGTTGATACCGTCCAGCATGGTGGCAAGTTCATGGGCGCGCGCCGCGTCGTCGGTGGTGAGGCACTCGATCCCAAGCCGCATATCGGCCAGGCGACCTGCCGCGTTGATGCGCGGTGCTAGCGCAAAACCAAAGTCAAAAGTGGTGGCGGCATATGCTTTGCGCGCAGCCACGGTCAACAGCGCGGCCATGCCAGCGGGCAATTGACCCGCTCGGATGCGCCGTAGACCTTGCGCGACGAGGCGGCGATTGTTGGCATCCAACTTGACCACATCGGCCACGGTGCCCAGCGCGACCAGCGGCAACAGAGCGTCCAGCTTGGGCTGCGCGGCGTGGGCGTAAGCGCCGCGTTCGCGCAGGGCGCTGCGCACGGCCAGCAGCACATAAAACATCACACCCACGCCTGCCATGGCTTTGCTGGCAAAGGTGCAGCCGACTTGGTTGGGGTTCACGATGGCATCTGCTGCGGGCAGCTGCGCAACCGGCAGGTGATGGTCGGTGATGAGGGTGAGCAGTCCCAGCTCCTTAGCCCTTGCCACGCCGGCGCTGCTGGCGATGCCGTTGTCCACGGTGATCAGTAGGTTGGCACCGGTTTGCGCAACGCGCTCGCTGATGGCGGGTGTGAGTCCATAGCCGTCTTGTATGCGGTTAGGAACCAAGTAGTCCACGTGCTGCGCCCCCAGCAAGCGCAGGCCGCGCAGTGCGACCGCGCAGGCGGTTGCACCATCGCAGTCGTAGTCCGCCACGATGCAGATGCGCTGCTGGCACCCAATCGCCTGCACCAGCAAATCGGCTGCGCGGTCAATGCCCAGCAAACCGCTGGGCGCAAGCAACTTGGTCAGCGAGTCATCGAGCTCGGCTGGCGAGGTCACGCCCCGCCCCGCATAGAGCCGCGCCAGCAGTGGCGGCACGCCCGATTGCGTGAGCGCCCATTCGCTGCGCGGGGGCACGTCGCGGGTGGTGATGTTGATGGATGCAGGCGTAGGCATGACACTCATAGCGAAGCCAGTACCGAGCCCAGCGTTGGCGCAGGCACCACCAGTCGCTTCGCCCAGTGCCTCCAGCTGGTTTTGGCGGGCACAAAAAAGCTTTTGGCGTGATTTTCCCCACATAGGGTCAGCTGCAAGCCTTGCGCTTGTTGGCTTGCCAGTCGGTAAGCTTCGAGGGCCTTGTTCTCTATGGCTTGCCAGCCACCTACCCATGAAAACCAGTTCCCGCGAAGGGCATTTTCGCGCAGTGAAAGCTCCACCGTCACCTGCGGCGCAGGGCGCATGCTGGGCACTTTGCTGAGCCAAAACGAGTTCACGCTGGGCAGTCCTTTGGCCTCGCGCGCGGCATTCACTGGGTGCGTGTAGAGCAGCATTTGCACTTCCATTTGCAAGCGATGCAAGGCCTGGTTGGCGGCGGTTTTGGGCTGCCAAGCCGCTACGTTTTGACCGATCACCCGCTCTAGCGATACGAGTGAGAAGTCATCAAGCTTAGTGCCTTGGGCGATCCAGCGCAGCGGCTCGTCGTAGCCTAGGATGATGCCGCCCTCTAAAAAATACGGAGCCAGCGCAGCGAGCAGCTCGCGGGACTCGTGATCCGTCAGTTGCAGCTGGGACGGGTTGTCCATCCCAATCTCGTTCATGCCCACTTGCCAGTGACAAGGCGTGACGACGAAAGAGGGCTTTGCTCCTAGCTGCTCACCCAGATGTTCAAGTAGGCGCTCGTAGGGCAGCATAGGATCGACAGCATCGCTGGCCTGCGCGTTAGTGTGCCTTGCTGCTGGCGGCATGGCAAGGGCTTGCTGGAGCAGCTGCGACAGCCTTGGCAGAGTCAAGGTTTGGATGGCAGCTTGGCACTGCGCATCGGGGCGTGAGGCAAAAGGAATGATGAGATGCGGGTGATGGGCCATGCCACAATTGTCCCTTATGAAAAAATTTGAAATTCCCTACGAGTGGATGCTGGGATGGCGTTACACGCGCGCTAGCGCGAGCACGCGGCGCAATGGTTTTATCTCGTTTATCTCGGGCGTTTCTATGCTGGGGATTAGCCTTGGCGTGGCTGCGCTCATTTTTGTTTTATCGGTCATGCACGGCTTTCAATAAGAGGTTCGCGACCGCATGCTGGGCGTGGTCTCCCATTTTG
>CAZAIW010000039.1:0-7354 GCA_964485285.1 uncultured Burkholderiaceae bacterium
GCCAAGGGCTTATCAAAAATACGTGAGAGCAGATCACCTGGACGCATACCGCCACGTGCAAGACACAAAATGGTGTCGAACTGCCAACCTGACTGATGAATTTTGATGGCTAACTTCTCAATCAAATTTTGGTATTCGTCATGCGATACATACAAGTGTTTGCCGTCTTCAGTCAACATAAAGTGCTTTCAAGTGGGGTTAAGAAATTGCATAGGGATCGACCATCAAAATGGTGTGATCACGATCGGGGCTGGTAGAAATCACGTGAATCGGCACGCCCGTCACGGCAGCAATGCGCTCAAGGTAACGTTTTGCATTCGCGGGAAGCTTTTCGTAGTCAGTCACACCAATGCTGGATTCGCTCCAGCCAGGCAGCGTCTCATATATCGGCGAGCAGCGCTCAATATCGTCAGCGCCCATGGGAAGCAGATCAATGCGCTCGCCGTCCAACATATAACCGACGCATAGCTTGAGCTCTTTCAAGCCATCCAGCACATCCAGCTTGGTAATGCATAGACCCGTGATGCCATTGACTTGCGCTGAGCGCTTAAGCAAAGCTGTATCAAACCAGCCACAACGGCGATAGCGTCCGGTAACGACACCGCGCTCGGCTCCTACCGTGCTCATGTGATAGCCTGGGGTTCCTTCTTTTTCCCAATCCAGCTCGGTTGGAAATGGTCCACCGCCCACTCGGGTGCAATACGCCTTGGTGATGCCCAGCATGTAGTGCAGCAGATTGGGGCCTACGCCCGATCCGGCAGCCGCATTGCCAGCCACACAATTGCTGGAAGTGACAAATGGGTATGTCCCGTGATCCACGTCAAGAAGCGTGCCTTGTGCACCTTCAAACAGCATATTTTCACCGGCTAAATGCGCTGCATTGAGTAGGCGTGAGACATCGGCCATCATCGGTTTGATCTGCTCAGCTTGCTGCATTGCCGCATCAAAAATAGGCTGAAATTCAAGTGCCGGGGCATTCAAATAAGTCGTCAAGATGTGGTTGTGCAAGCTGAGTAATTCGCGCAATTTGGCAGCGAACCGCTCAGGATGTTTGAGGTCTTGAACACGTAGCGCACGCCTCGCAATTTTGTCCTCGTAGGCAGGGCCAATGCCTTTGCCTGTGGTGCCGATTTTTTCCGTCCCCGCTTGACCGCGTTTGGCTTCGCGAGCGACATCCAATGCGGCATGAAATGGCAAAATGAGCGGGCACGCTTCGCTGATAAAAAGACGCGATCGCACGTCCACGCCCACGGCCTCAAGTCCCGCAATTTCTTTGAGTAAATGCGTCGCATCTAAAACGACACCGTTACCGATATAGCATTTCACGCCGGCTCGCATGATGCCGCTGGGAATGAGGTTGAGAGCAGTCTTAACGCCGTTGATCACAAGTGTGTGACCCGCGTTGTGTCCGCCTTGAAAACGTACAACGCCTTGCGCAGACTCGGTTAGCCAGTCCACCAATTTACCTTTGCCCTCGTCGCCCCACTGAGTTCCCACGACAACGACATTACGTCCCACTTTCTTTTCAACACGACTCATCATTTATCCTATTAAATCTCGAACAACCCATGCACCATCGATCTGAATTAACTCACGGTCACAAGCAAACTCATCAACTTTGGCCTCATGGCCCGGTAAAACGCAAATAACCGTTTCCCCCTTATCCCGCAAGTCTTGTGCGACAAGGCGTAGCGAAGTATCTGCCCGCCAAGGCATGCGAATAGAGGCTTTGGCGGCAGGTGCCTGCATAGACTCTACTAAAACCTTGATGTCAAGACTAAAACCTACTGCCGCACGCTTGCGACCAAAAACCTCTCCTACATTGTCGTAGCGGCCACCACGTGCCAATGCATGTTTTGCGCCAGCGCTATAAGCAGCAAAGCGCACGCCACTGTAGTAACCATACTCCCCTAAATCAGCTAAATCAAAACCGATGCGCTCAGGAGCAATCCCTTGTGCCATCAGCTCTTGCGCTAACCACTGTAGTCCATCCAGTGCCGATGTGATCGCGGGTAATGGGGGCAAAGCTTGCTGCGCACGCTCCAATATCGATACGCCGCCATACAGTGACAAAACGGTCAGCAGTGACGTGCGAAGCGTCTCGCTCAATCCGGACATCGCGGCAATAGCGGGTGTATCCTTTGCCGCCAAAGCAGCATAAATATCCGTTTGCAAACCTTCGGAGATGGGGTTCTGAGCCAATAGGCTTTTGACAATGCGCACATCCGACAGGTCAAGCACGACATCGTTGATACCGCCCACGGCAAGACTGCGCAAGAGCAGCTCCATGACTTCTAGGTCGGCCTCTTGACCTGCATGGCCATATATTTCAGCACCAAACTGCAAAGGCTCGCGCGACGCATGGGCATTGGCTTGGCGCGTATGCAAAACACAGCCGCAGTAACATAGACGTGCCAGTCCTTGTCGGTTTAACAAATGCGCATCAATCCTTGCCACCTGAGCCGTTGTATCAGCCCGAACACCCAAACTGCGTCCCGAGTGCTGGTCGACCAGCTTGAAGGTTTGTAAATCAAGCGCCCCGCCCGTCACGGCACCAGAACCGATGAGTAGCGAATCAAGGTGTTCAACCAGTGGCGGCATGACCAACTCATAACCATAGCTATTCGCCATGTCAAGCAATAAGCGACGGGTCTCTTCAATGTGACGCGCCTGTGCAGGCAATACGTCAGCAATGTGGTCGGGCAGCAGCCAGCGATTGGTCATGGATGCTTTTTTTATTTTTTACCCGATGACTTCATCGCTTTGAAGAAGTCGTTGGAGGGGTCTAGCACCATCACGTCGCTCTTCTTTGCAAAGGTCGTTTTATACGCTTCTAACTGACGGTAGAAAGAAGCAAACTGCGGATCGCGTCCAAACGCCTCGCTATAAATGGCCGCCGCCTTAGCGTCGCCCTGCCCTTTGACAATCTGCGCCTCTTTGTACGCCGTGGCTAAAACAATTTCCCTTTTTTTATCAGCGTCGGCACGAATGCGCTCACCTTCGGCTGCGCCGGTTGAGCGCAAGCGGTTAGCCTCTTGTTTGCGTTCAGAGACCATGCGGCTATAGACGGAATCGGCCACCGAGGCAGGAAAATCCACACGCTTAATGCGTACATCGACAAGGTCAATACCAAAAATTTTGGCATCATCAAGCAACCGCTCCTTAACACCTTGAACAATTTTTTCCCGGTCAGTGGAGAGCACATCTTTCACTGTGCGTTTGGTAATCTCTTCGTTTAGTGCGGCCTGCACCAGTGGCCCCAATCGTTCCTCGGCGGTGCGCACATCCGCACCGTTGTTATTGCGGATAAATTGCTTAGCGTCTTTCACACGCCATTTAATCAACCAATCCACCACTAAATTTTTCTTCTCTGCGGTTTGAATGGCGCGTGTCTCGGGGCTATCCAACGTCAAGATGCGGTTATCAATGAATGTGACCGACTGCAAAGGCGATGGCAACTTGAAGTTAAGACCTGGCTCGGTAATTACCTCTTTAATTTCGGCCAGCGTGTAAACCACTGCAAATTGACGTTGATCGACGACAAAGAGGCAAGAGAAACCAATCACAACTAGCAACACGACTGATGAGATAGCAAAACCAATTTTGTTCATGATTAAGTCCTATGGTTTTGAAAATTAACGTGGGTCGCGATCACGACCACGCCCGGTATTGGTGGGTGCGCTGGGCGTTGCTGCACTGCCTCCTGCCCCGCTAGGTGCAGCAGGATTTTGTGGAGAGGCCGTCACCACTGACGACACGGGATCATTGCCTGTCGCTTGCAGTAATTTATCCAGCGGCAAATAAAGTAACTGCGAGCCTTGCTTGGAGTCGACGATGACCTTCGTCACGTTGCCATAAATTTGCTGCATAGTGTCGACATAAAGCCGATCACGCATGACTTGCGGCGCACGTTGGTACTCGGGCAATATCGCCTTAAAACGCGAGGCATCACCTTCGGCTTGAGACACCACTCGCGCCTTGTAACCTTCGGCTTCTTCGCGCAGTCTTGCCGCAGCACCTTCTGCACGTGGGATCACGTCATTGGCGTAGGCCTGACCTTCATTCTTGGCACGATCGCCGTCTTGTCCGGCTTTGAGTGCATCGTCAAAAGCCGCCTGCACTTGCTCTGGTGGTTGCACATTTTGGATGTTGACGCTAGAGATCAAAATGCCGGTCTTATAGGCGTTCATTTGTGCCTGTACCGATTTCACAATGTCGCTAGCGATTGCCTCGCGCTTCTCGTTGAGTACCGTGTTCATGGTGCCTTTGCCAACCACCTCGCGCACAGCTGATTCAGCGGCCAAAATCACCGCTTTATCGGGAGCTTGGTTGTTGAAGATGTAGTCCGACGAGCTCTTCAAGGTGTACTGCACAACAAACCGAACATCCACAATGTTTTCATCTTGCGTCAACATGGATGAGTCACGCAAGCTAGGCGTTGTGCCTCCAGCGCCTTGAAGTGTGCTTGATTGAACGACTTTGTTAAGCCCGATCTCGACGGACTGCAACTTGCTGACCTGAACCACTTCGTGTGATTCAAATGGGTAAGGCAAACGCCAATTAACACCTGCGCCAGTAATACCACCAGTGTCTGCTCCTTTGAACTTACCAAAACGCATAACCACTGCTTGCTGCCCCTCTTGCACAACGTAAAAACCTGTTGCTAGCCAAATCAAGGCAAACACGATGAGTACAAATCCCAGCACTCTGCCCACAGACTTTGCGGGCATAGAAGGCATAGAAGAAGGCGGTGGCTCGGCGTTGCCAAATTGATGGACGGGTTTGTCGGGAGACTTTTTCCCGCGTCCAAAAAGACGGGCTATTTTTTCATTCAGATCACGCCAAATCTCGTCTAAATCAGGCGGCTGATTAAACATACGATCACGCAGCGAGGCGAGTCGAGTAAGCGATAAAGAAAGTTGGTTCATTGGTGGATTTTACTGTGTGCCGTTTATGCAGGTGACACTGCCAAAGCAGTTACGGCTTTCAAGTCGACTGCAAACGACTTAGGTACGCCCCAAAAGCATCATGGGTCTCTGGATGCTTAAGTCCACGCGCTACAGTAGCTTGCAAATACCCCAGTTTTGATCCGCAGTCGTAGCGCACACCACTAAATCGATTGGCAATAACGGGACTGTCTTGCAACATCGCGGCAATAGCATCCGTGAGCTGTAACTCGCCACCCGCACCCGGCTTGAGCACCTCGATGTACGAGAATATCTGAGGTACCAAAATGTAGCGTCCAACCACCGCCAAGGTGCTGGGAGCCATATCAGGCTTGGGTTTTTCAACAATGTCAATAACGGACTCGTTGAGGTCGTCCAAGGCCTTTGTTGAAACGATGCCATAACTAGCGGTTTGACTGCGCTCTACATTTTGAACGGCCAAGACGCTAGCACCACCATGCGTTTTGTAGGCTTGAACCATTTCTTTCAGGGCACCGTCGCCACCCACTTTTGCATCAATAAAGTCGTCCGGCAAGATGACGGCAAACGGCTCATCCCCCACCAAAGACTTGGCCATCAGTACCGCATGTCCCAGCCCCAGAGGTTCAGATTGACGGGTATAGCTAAAGTTAATGCCTTTGGGGGATGTCGCGCGTGCAATCGCCAATAGGTCATGCTTGCCGCGCGTTTCAAGCTCGGTCTCTAACTCGTAGGCTTTATCGAAGTGATCTTCAATACTGCGCTTGGTTCGCCCCGTGACAAAGATGATGTCCGTCACGCCTGCTGCAATCGCTTCCTCTACCGCATATTGAATCAGCGGCTTGTCAACGATGGGGAGCATCTCTTTGGCGATGGCCTTAGTAGCAGGCAAAAAACGACTGCCCATGCCGGCAACAGGAAAGACCGCTTTGCGAATAGGTTTGGCTGGTTGAGTGATATAGGTCATAAAACTTGGATATGGCTTGTGTTTTGTGTGGTTAGAAACTCTGCAAATTCTCGCACCAGTTGTTGACTTTGCACAAGCGCATGACACCATGCTTTTTCACGTCCTGCGAAGTCGTCAGCATAAATGTGAAAGTCTTGCCTGTCAGGAATTTTTTGATCGGAGAGCGTTTGTATCCAATCAGCCGTTGGCGCAAGTACCACCACATGATCTAAAAATGCAGTGCTTTTGTGACGCCATTTCAGCGCTTTGTCCAGCCATCCTGCGATCAGGTGTTGCTGAAAATGTGGCACCAGCACGATGTCGCTATCGCGCAGTCGCTGCGCATAGTTCAAATGACAGTGGTAGTCGGTGAGTCCACCATCCCAATACGAACCACGCGGAGCACCCGGTACATCGTTCACGGCATTCAAAATAAATGGAATAGAACACGATGCCTGCAACGCCTCATAAAAATGAGCTTCTAACAGTTTGACTTGCTTTGTTGGGTAATCGGAGGACGCAAAAGGTAATTCGCCTCGACTGCTAAACACCACGCGCTGCATGAAGGCACCCATGGCTTTGCGATGGATGATGTTGGCTGCGTAAGTCGCCGCAAAGCCCAGCGCTGTGGGAGTCTGCAAACGCTGATTGAATTTTGTTTGACGCAACCATCCGCGTCCACGCGAAGTGATGATGTGCAAGTTGTAGCGCGGATGATTCAGCACCTCGGACACATGACCGTCGTAAAACGAACGCAGTGCTTTGGCAAACTCATCGCTCACAAAGCTCGCGCTTGGCATCACACGTTTGCCACGCCGGTCGTAGGTGGGTTCGTAGTCCTGCGCAATATAGTCACGCGCTAGCCTGTCAAACATGGGAGAACAGTCATGCATACACGCTGTCGCCATACGCCAAGCACCAATGGACGCGCCAACTAAATCAACCGGTTGCCCCGATGTTGCGAGCCACTGACCAAAAATAAACTTATCAAGCTCCAGCAAAATCAAGCCTTTGGGACCGCCTGCTGCGCCCGCAACCACACGTACATCCTTGGCTTGCAAACCATTTTTTGCGATGTGCGCTTTGGCTTTTTTACCGGCATAAATGGCGAGCGCTGGAGTCATGATGTGTGCGTAGGTGGTTAGCTTTTCTTGAGCTTAGCAAATGCCGACATCATGGCACTTGGCATGGCTGGCTGTTTCTGTAAATGGGGGACAGACCCTAATTTAGGGTTGCGCAAAAATTCAGGGGCAGTCCCCGATTTAAGCGGAGCATCAAGGCGCATCGATAAACCAATGCGCTTGCGCGCCACATCAACCTCCATCACCTTCACACTCACAATGTCGCCGGTTTTGACCACCTCGCGCGCATCGGAGACAAAGCGTGCAGCCATTTGGCTGACGTGAACCAAACCATCTTGATGCACACCCAAATCGATAAAGGCACCAAACTGCGCGACGTTGCTCACCGTTCCCTCTAACAC
>CAZAIW010000039.1:7364-14157 GCA_964485285.1 uncultured Burkholderiaceae bacterium
CACCATGCCCTCGCGCAAGTCGGTGATGTCGTTCACGCCGTCTGTAAGTTTGGCAACCTTGAAATCAGGGCGCGGGTCGCGCGAGTCGCCCAGCAGTTTTTCAAACGTGATTTTGGAGGCATCCAGCAAAGCTTGCATCTTGTCGTATGACTCAGGGTGTACGCTGGTTCGGTCAAGTGGGTTATCGCCATCCCTGATGCGCAAGAATCCTGCGCATTGTTCAAACGCTTTTGCGCCAAGACTAGGCACCTTGAGCAGCTGCTGCCGGTTGCGAAATGCACCATTGGCATCCCGCCAAGCCACAACTTGCTTGGCCTGCGAGGCAGATAAGCCCGAAACCCTTGTCAATAAAGGCACGCTGGCCATGTTCAAGTCCACACCAACCCCGTTGACGCAGTCTTCAACGACGGCATCGAGTGCACGCGCCAAGCCACCTTGGTCGATGTCATGTTGGTACTGTCCCACGCCTATGCTTTTAGGATCAATCTTGACCAGCTCGGCTAGCGGGTCTTGCAGTCGTCTGGCAATACTGACCGCACCGCGCAGGCTCACGTCCACACTCGGCATTTCGGCACTGGCGTACTCGCTGGCGCTGTAGACCGAGGCTCCGGCCTCACTCACCACAATTTTTTGCATGAAGACGTTGTTTTGCTTGAACTTGGCGATCAACTCGCCGGCTAGCTTATCCGTCTCACGGCTCGCGGTGCCATTACCAATGGCGATCAGCTCAACGCGGTGATGCTGGCACAGCTTGGCTAGCGTGAAGAGCGAACCATCCCACTCGCGCCTAGGCTCATGGGGATAGATGGTGGCTGTTTCTAACAGCTTGCCCGTTGCGTCCACTACCGCTACCTTGACACCGGTGCGGATGCCAGGGTCTAGTCCCATGACGACCTTGGGGCCTGCAGGCGCGGCCAGCAATAAATCGCGCAGGTTATCGGCGAACACTTTGGTGGCCACCACTTCGGCGCTCTCACGCAGACGGGTGAGTAAATCGCGTTCGGTGGACAAAGACAGTTTGACGCGCCATGTCCACAAAATGGTTTTTTTGATGAGTGCATCACTGTCTCTGTTTCGATGCGTCCATTTCAAATGAGCGGCAATACGCCCCTCGGCAAGACTAGAAAAAGTCGCTGCCTTAGCATCCTCGGGATCAGTTGGTATGACGACCTTTACATCCAGCAGCTCTTGCGCCCTACCCCTGAATACAGCCAACGCGCGATGCGAAGGCACGCGGGCGATAGGTTCGCTGTAATCGAAATAATCACGGAATTTAGCCACTTCGGGGTCGGCCTCATTCTTGCCAGCGATCAAACGACTTTGTAGTTCGCCGCTTTGCCATAGCCACTCACGAAGCAACTGCACCAGCAGGGCATCCTCCGCCCAGCGCTCGGACAAAAGATCACGCACACCATCGAGCACCAGCGCTGTGCTGGTGAAGTCAGCGCCCTCCTCGGGTTTGCTGGACTGCACAAACGGCAGCGCCTCAAGCTCGGGGTTGAGCTCTGGATGTGCAAACAATTTGTCCGCCAGCGGCTCTAGGCCCGCCTCACGCGCCATATAGCCTTTGGTGCGACGTTTGACTTTATAGGGCGCATACAAATCCTCCAGCTCTTGCTTGCTGGGTGCTGCGAGCAGCGTGGCGTGCAACTGCGGGCTTAACTTTCCCTGCGCTTCAATGGTTTTGATGATGACGGTGCGCCGCTGCTCCAACTCACGCAGATAGGAGAGCCGAGTCTCCAATTCGCGCAGCTGAATATCGTCTAATCCACCGGTGACTTCCTTGCGGTACCGTGCAATGAACGGAACGGTTGCGCCGCCATCGAGTAGTTCTACCGCCGCTTTGATTTGATGTGCGCCAACCTTGATCTCATTGGCCAGTTGCTGAAATAAATCCACAAAACCCTAACTAAAAATACCCATTGAAGCCGCTGATCTTACTCAATCGGCACGCAAGGCAGCTTTTAATTTCTCACCAATTTCGGGTTTGAGCTTAAAGGGGTCAGAGGGATTGCGTGCCATCACGATGTCTTCCATCCGCTCTTGCACGTTGGCCAAGGCTTGTGGGTGGCTATAGATGTAGAACTGATCGGTTTCGATAGCAGCAAACACCGCTTTGGCGACATCGGCTGCGCTGACTTTGCCGCTGCTGACCGCTTTGTCGCTTTGGGCTTGTCCGATGAGTTGACTCTTGGTGGGACGCGCCCCTTTGAGATCGGCGGGACGATTGCGATGGCTTTGCGAAATGCCCGTTGGCACAAAATACGGACACAGCACCGAGGCGCTGACCTGATCGGACACCAATTTCAAATCTTGATACAGCGTCTCGGACAAACTCACCACCGCATGCTTGCTGACGTTGTAGACCCCCATGTTGGGCGGATTGAGTAACCCAGCCATACTGGCGGTGTTGACGATGTGACCTCGGTACGCTGGGTCTGCTTTGGCGGCTTCCAGCATCATGGGAGTGAAGTAGTGAACGCCATACACCACGCCCATCAGGTTCACGTCCAACACCCACTTCCAATCGGCCAGCGAGTTCTCCCAAATAAGGCCACCAGCACCCACTCCAGCGTTGTTGAAAACGAAATTGGGCGCACCATACTCGCTGTAGACCTTATCCGCTATGGCTTTCACGGCATCTGCCTTGGAAACGTCCAGCTGGTAAGGCCTGCAAGACCCCCCTGTTGTCAAAACCATGGCGGAAATCTCGGCGGCAGCCTTATCGAGGGCATCTTGCTGCACATCGAGCATAACCACGTGCATACCGCGCGATGCCGCAATGCGTGCGCACTCCAGTCCAAAGCCCGATGCAGCGCCCGTGAGCACCGCTGTTTTATTTTTGAAATCATTCATCATGCTTCGATCCTTTTTAAAACAAATCCAATGCGTGGGAAATGCACGTGAACGACACCCGCCAGCTCATGTTCTCGGCGCAGCGTGAAACGCGCGTGCGTCGCCGCAACGAGCGTACCACTTGTGACCTCAAGACCAAAACTCTCAGCCGTGATCGAAACTTCGTTGCCTAAGGGGATGCCGTGCTCATCTTGAAATACGTTGTCACTTGCAATTGCCTCAGGCGTAGAACTCAGCGCGATGTCAAGCGACTGGGCACGGCTGACCTCTGCCGCATCACGCTTACCATGCCCCAGTTTTGCCACACGATCCATCCATGGCAAAAGTGCAGGATGAACCGTCAAAATATCCGCGATAGCGGGCAAGCGCCTAGTAAACCACAGCGGGTGATAAATGGCTAAATCGGCAACCGATACCTGATCACCCAGCACAAAAGGCGAGGATGTCAGCATGAGCGCAATTCGCTCTAAATAGATTTTGTAGGCGGCCGCTGCATCCCCGGGCAACATGCGCGGCGCACCGCCGCGCATCGCTGCGCGGTCAATCGCAAAAGCCTTCATGTTTTGGTCTGGATTGAGCCGCGCGAACTCTGCACCGCCTGCGGGTGAGAAGTTGTATGCCATCGCTGTGGTAAACAAAGTGCTGTCTGCCCACTGCGCGAGCGTTCGCGCCAAGCCCTCCAAGCCACGTGGGTAGAGGCTGCTGGCTGGATGGAGTGACTCTAAGACATCGCAAATCAGCAGCGTGTCGCAATACACATCAGCCCCTATTTGCAAAACCGGAATCCGCCGGTAACCACCCGTTAAGGCTTGTAGCTCGGGCTTAGGCATGATGGGCGAACAATCACATGAGCGCCATGCCAACTCTTTAAGTCCAAACACCAACCGAATTTTTTCTGCAAACGGGGAATTGGGGTAGTGGTGGAGGATAGGCACTCGCATGACGGCTCCAATCTATACCAACTTGACCAGCTGCTTACCAAAATTTTTGCCTTTGAGCAGTCCTAAAAATGCTTCAGGTGCAGCCGCAATTCCTTGCGCAACAGACTCACGTGCCTTCAATTTTTTGGTGGCTACTAATGTGCCCAGTTCCTTCAAAGCCTCTGGCCACACTTCCATGTGTTCGCTCACAATGAAGCCCTCAATCTTCAAGCGACTCACCAAAATGAGTGCTGGGTTTGCCAGCGGCAGGGGCGCACCGTTGTAGCCTGCAATCATGCCGCAAATAGCGATACGGCCAAATGCATTCATGCGCAAAAGCACGGTGTCCATAATCCAGCCACCCACATTTTCAAAATAGCAATCAATGCCGTTGGGTGCAGCTTCTTTCAAGGCCTTGTTCAACGCTTTGCCGTCAGTGTGTTCTTTGTAGTCAATACAGGCATCAAATCCCAGCTCGTTGACAACGTAATCGCATTTGTCTTTGCCACCCGCAATGCCCACCACGCGGCATCCACGTGCCTTGGCCAATGCGCCAACAGCGCTACCAACTGCCCCCGATGCAGCACTCACGCACACGGTCTCACCTGCTTTGGGCTGGCAAATTTTGACAAGTCCGTACCATGCCGTCACGCCGGGCATACCGACTGCACCAAGGTATGCCGATAGCGGCACGTGCGCTGTATCAACCTTACGCAGCATGCCCACAGCTGAGTCGGACACCACGCTGTACTCTTGCCAGCCGCCCATACCAACGACTTGATCACCGACGGTGTATTTGCTACTTTTAGATTCGACGACCTCGCCCACCGTGCCGCCAATCATCACTTCGCCCAGCGGTTGGGGCTGCGCATAGCTCTTGCTATCGTTCATACGTCCACGCATGTAGGGGTCAAGACTCAGGTAATGATGTTTGACCAGCACCTCGCCTTCTTGCAGTGCCGGGGTTTGCGTGGTTACCAGCTTGAAGTTGCTGGCCATCGCGTCGCCTACGGGCCGATTGTCTAAAACGATTTGTTGATTCGCTGGCATGAGAGGTCTCCTGTTATAAAAATAAATTAGTCTGTCGAAATTTGAGAGAGGCGCGGCGCAGGCTCATTTAAGTCCTTCACGACCCTAGAGCCGTCTTTTGCTCTAGCCGGTAATCGGCGCACGTATTTGAAAGTGCCTGTGGCATGTGCACATGGCTTGTCGTGTTCGTCGTAAATCGTCGCCTCGGTAAACGCCATCGTCGCCGTGCGGTGAATCAACCGACCTTTCGCCGTGAGTGTCGACAGCGGGCAGGGGCGCATAAAAGACGTTTTCATCTCTATGGTGACCACGCCCATATCAGGCTCAGCGCTACGTGCAGCCGTGGCCATCGAGACATCGAGCAGCGTCATCACCGCACCACCGTGCACCACTGAAAAAGAATTGGCGTGCTCAGGCTTAGGGGCATAGCGAATGGTAGACTCGCCGCCCTCAAAGCGCGTGAGCTCAAACCCTAGGAGCTGAACAAAGGGAATTTCCGCACCAAAACCTTTAGCGATAAAACTGTGAGTACTCATAAGGGATGGAGATACGTTTATGCCACTACGTCCAACTGACACAGCTCGTGCACACGGGAGGCGGATAGCTCAAAACCATTGGGCCAACAAAGTGCACCTGCGTCAACAAAATGTCGTGAAAAAAAATCCGTTTGCCGTAGTGCATTGAGTAGTGATCCCGAGCGCTCTGCTAGGTAATCACTTCCATTAAAGCGACCTTCATCGCCATTTGAAAATTGCACATCAATCACGAATGGCTCTATTGTTTTTGTTTTCAAAATCTTAATCACGATCAGCCCCTTGTATCCGCTCCAATGGCTCAAAGCGCTGAGCGCGCCGCCAGTTTTCCATCAACTCATTTTGATGCGTTACACACCAATCTTTAACAATACTGGCAACTTTGCGTGGCAGATTGCCCTGTTTGACCTCTCCGTCAATAACCGAGACTAACGCTTCAAACCCTTGGTATTCAACATGAATATGTGCGGGCGGATGATCGTCATGCCACATCCGAATCAGAATGCCAAAGAAACTGGAAATGGTCGGCATGACACGCCTTAACCGCCCGTCACAATCGATACACCGCCATCGACAGCGAGCCACTGACCTGTAATGTGTTTACCCGCAGCCGATGCGTAGAGCAAGGTTAAACCTTTTAAATCCTCATCATCACCCAAGCGTCCTAGTGGTGCGTGCGATTTCAGTGTTTCTTCGCCCATTGCTTTGAGCGTGCCCATGGTCATCTTGCTTGGGAAAAAACCAGGACAAATGGCATTCACCCGAATGTTGTACTTGCCCCACTCGGCCGCTAGCGCCCTTGTGAAGTTGATCACAGCGCCCTTGCTGGTGTTGTAGGCGATGGTGTTCATGCCCTTGGGGTTGCCGCCAAGTCCTGCAATAGAGGCCAAATTGATGATGGAGCCCGACTTGCGAGCAATCATGCTTTTCTTGGCAATATGTTGACTGAGCAAAAAGTAGCCACGGATATTGAGGTTCATCACCTTATCCCATGCTTCGATCGGATGGTCTTCGGCAGGCGCACCCCAAGCTGCACCTGCGTTGTTAACCAAAATATCAATGTGCCCTAAACGAGCAATGGATTGGTCCGCCAGCCTAGCAATGTCTGCCTCAGCTGCACAATCCGCAGCAATAAAACTCGCATCAATGCCCGCCGCGCGTAACGTCGCGACAGCCTCTTCTAGATCGCTTGCTTTGCGCGATGAGAGCACCACTTTTGCCCCGGCTTCACCAAGACTTTGTGCCATTTGCAAACCCAATCCGCGTGACCCCCCGGTCACAAGTGCGGTCTGTCCACTCAAATCAAGCAACTGCCCAATCGTGCGTATCGTCATCACAGGCTCCTTAAAAAAATAAACCCAACAAAACTACAGGCTTCGCTACCTTTGATTGAGGTTGGCTAAGTCCTCATACAGGGGGTACAGCGTGGCCTCTTCGCGTTTGATCCGATCAACC
>CAZAIW010000040.1:0-9530 GCA_964485285.1 uncultured Burkholderiaceae bacterium
TAGTTGGGGGTTGCCATAGCAAAGCCTTTCGAGACTTTTGGAGTATTGAGAATGAAAAAGCCCCGCCAACCTTTCGATGAGCGGGGCTTTAAAAGCTGGTGCCTCGAGCCGGAATCGAACCGGCACACCTTTCGGTACCGGATTTTGAGTCCGGCGCGTCTACCAATTCCACCACCGAGGCGACGACCGCTGGGATTATGCCATAGGGCGCAGTTGGAAAATCAATTGCTGGCGAAATGGACGCTCAAATGCTGCTTGTGAAAAATCAAGCCCATATCGCCGTCGCCTTGCGCCATCATGCTTGTCAGCTTTTGGAGGATGTCGTCCGTTCCATAAAAAACTTGCTGTTGCGAAGGCACCAGCATCGTTTGAAAATCGCTCAAACAACTCCAAAACTCATCCACCGAAACGCCGGCCACGTGGGTGAGGTGATGTGGTAAAAACTCGCAAACTACCACCTGTGCATGTGCGAGCAAACGCGGCATCCCTTTCATTGCAAAGTATTCCGAGCCTTCAATATCCATAAAAATCAAATCAAACGTTTGACCGTGTAGCAAGTCATCCAACTTGGTCGCCGCCACGGTGCAAATCTCGGGTTGATCCTCAAAATAAACGCTGAGTTGATCTTTAGGCAAGCGCTTGGAGCCGCCGCTGTTAATGATGTTTTGTACAAATTGCAGCGTGCCATGCTGATCATTAGCAGCCAAATGGTACGCCGTCACATTCGCGCAGCGATTAATCACCAAATTCATACTGAGCAATCGATACGTATGAGGATTAGCCTCTAAAACCGTCATGCGATCAACTTTTTTGGATAGTGGCACGGCCAGCGATCCAATATGTCCCCCCAGTAGCAGCATGTTCGATTGCGGCGTTAGAAATGAGCTGATACGCGCAATTTCGTCACCACCAAAACCATTGGTCTGAATCAGCATTTGCGCGACAAATTGATCGCGTGGATCAAGGCAAAAAATGCCCTGTGCTGTTTGGTAAACATGACCTAAACATTGAGCTTCGGCAGGTAGAGCATTCATATAGGAGATCATACTGGCTCGTGCCGCTTAATGCTGCCTAGGTACACTATTGCCCTATGAACACGCCAACATCAACGCCTGACACAGCCCGCAGTTACCCCACCATTGCCGACACCATTGGCAAGACACCTCTGGTGGCCTTGCAGCGCTTACAAGCCACAGAAAATAAGGCTCGCGGCAACGTCATTCTTGGCAAACTAGAGGGCAACAATCCAGCCGGATCGGTCAAAGATCGCCCGGCACTATCCATGATTACACGCGCCGAGGAACGTGGCGATATTCAGCTGGGCGACACCCTCATTGAAGCCACATCAGGCAACACCGGCATTGCTCTAGCCATGGCCGCCGCCATAAAAGGCTACCGCATGGTGCTCATCATGCCCGAGGACGCAAGCGTTGAGCGCGTGCAAACCATGAAAGCTTTTGGCTCCGAAGTCATCCTCACGCCCAAAGCCGTGGGCATGGAAGGCGCACGCGATCTAGCCGACAAGATGGCCAGCGAGGGCAAAGGCGTGGTGCTTGACCAGTTTGCCAACCAAGACAACCCGCGCATTCACTTTGAAACCACGGGCCCCGAGATTTGGCAGCAAACTGGTGGGCGCATCACCCATTTTGTAAGCGCCATGGGCACTACGGGAACGATTACCGGCGTGTCGCGGTTCTTGAAGTCGAAAAATCCCAGCATTCGCATCATTGGTGCCCAGCCCACCGAGGGCTCCAAAATTCCAGGCATCCGCAAATGGCCTACCGAATACCTGCCCAAAATATACGACCCCACCAACGTGGATGAGTTGATTTACGTGACACAAGCCGATGCCGAAGAGACATGCCGCCGTTTGGCACGCGAAGAAGGCATTTTTGCTGGCATCTCAGCCGCAGGCGCGTGCTGGGTGGCGCAGCAACTTGCCAGGACCGTAGAAAACGCCACCATCGTCTTTGTGGTGTGTGACCGGGGTGACCGCTACCTATCAACCGGTGTTTTTCCTGCCTAAGTGACCCTCAGCGCTGATATGCCGATGAATGCGATCGAACACGTTTGGCTTCGTCCCGAGCACACCCATCGCCCGCTCGTCGTTTTTTTGCATGAAGGGCTGGGTTCGGTTGCGCTATGGCGCAATTTCCCAGAGCAGTTGTGCGAGGCGCTTGACGTGCGCGGACTTGTTTTCTCGCGTGCGGGTTACGGACAATCAACGCCGCGCCAACTAGATGAATCATGGACTGCCGACTTCTTGCATCGGCAAGCGATGGATGTTTTACCTGCTTTTTTGGCCTCGCTGGGCATCGACACCGAATGCGATCCGCCAATTCTTTTTGGGCATAGCGACGGCGCGACCATTGCACTCATTTACGCGGCCACTTACCCAAGCCGGGTGCGCAGCATGGTGGCGCTGGCTCCACACGTGATGGTCGAGGACGTGACCTTGGCGAGCATCCGCACAGCACGCGCCGCCTACAAAGCGCCCGATTCATCACTCAAGCGCAAACTCGCGCGTTATCACGCGGATGTGGACTCGGCCTTTTACGGTTGGTGCGATGTCTGGCTCAGTAGCGCGTTTCGCAGCTTTGACATCCGTCCCTTACTCAAGCGCATCACCTGCCCGCTACTGGCCATACAAGGCCTTGATGACGCTTACGGCACGATGGCACAAATCGACGAAATCGTCCGCCAAGCACCGCATGCGCAGCGCCTCCAACTTGCGCACTGCGGACACTCGCCGCACGTTGATCAGCTGGATGCCGTCATCGCAGCTTCGCATATAATTCTCGGTTGACCTTGAATTACCCGATTTAGATTGACGTGACGCGCTAGTAACCCGCGCACCAATCCAAGAACTTCAACACCCCATTTTTGTTTTCATTTTTTATTTAAGTACATGACCACGATCCGCCTTAAAGATAACGAACCGTTTGACGTTGCACTGCGCCGCTTCAAGCGCACCATTGAAAAACTCGGCTTGCTCAACGACCTGCGCGCGCGCGAGTTCTATGAAAAGCCAACAACCGAGCGCAAACGCAAAAAGTCTGCCGCCGTCAAGCGCAACTACAAACGCATCCGCGCCATGCAATTGCCTAAAAAGCTGTACTAAACTTCATACAGGTTTCGTCCAAAGAGCTCGCCGGGTCAAACCTTGCGAGCTTTTTTATTTTTGAACGTTGATATTTTGAAAAGAGAAACACATGAGCGCCCTCAAAGCCCAAATCACCGAAGACATGAAAACCGCCATGCGCGCCAAAGACACCCAGCGCCTAGGCACCATCCGATTGCTGCTTGCGGCTTGCAAGCAAAAAGAAGTGGATGAGCGTGTGGTGCTGGACGATGTGATGGTCATCGCCATCGTTGACAAACTCGTCAAGCAGCGCAAAGACTCCATTGCGGCCTATGAGTCCGCTGCTCGGCAGGATTTAGCCGATATTGAAAAAGCCGAGCTAGCGGTACTTCAAACCTATTTGCCTGCGCGTTTATCAGCTGAAGAAGTGGCCGCTGAAGTCGCGGCCATCGTGGCAAGCTTGGCCGCAGAGCTAGGCCGCAAGCCAGCACAAGCGGATATGGGAAAAGTGATGGGAGCCGCTAAGGCCAAGCTAGCGGGCAAAGCGGATATGGGGCAGGTCTCGGCGGCGATTAAAGCGGCGCTGGCTTAACGTGGATCATCAAGCGCTGCGACCTGCTCACAGATAAATTATTTAGTAATGCGCTTGGCAATCGGCTTATCCATCTTAGCTAAATCAGCTTTAGCCGATTCGTCGAACTCAAGGCGTAGCATCAAAGTCAGCGGATTGGACGGTGTGACTTGAAAGCCATAACCTTCGTAAAACGCCTTAGCACGATCATTCAAAGCATGGACAAGTAACGCGCGAATGCCTGCTTGCTGTGCCACGGCATAGGTTCGTTGCACAGCATCTTTTAGCAGCGCAGCGCCCAATTGCTGACCTTGGCACGATTGATCGACTGCCAAACGACCGAGTACCAGCACAGGTATCGGATCAGGCATATTGCGGCGCACGGTACTACTTGCATCCTTATGCGAGACCGCGCCAGCGGCCAAAGCGTAATAACCAACAACACGATTGCCTGCATCGGCAATCACATAGGTGCGACTTGCGCCGTTCAGGTGATTAGCCAGTGCTCGACGTTTCAACCAATCATCAAGACTTGCCTCGCCGCAATTAAACGCATCCAGCACATGGAAGGCCGTTAAAAGCGTTGGCACGGATAACGCACCACTTCCAGCTTGCATCACGCCGCGCGAGCTTCCCAAGGCGACGGAACCGACATCAAGCGCGCTAAACCAAGATTCGGGGCAACTGGCGCATCCAGCATCTGCGTGAATTGCTGAAACTGATTGCTATCCAAATTAAAAAACACCTGATCCAGCATGACTTGCTTGGCTCTATCGCAAGCCGCTTCCAGCATGAAGTCCGAGCGCGTCTTGCCCACCAACTGCGAGGCATAGTCGATGAGTGAGCGCTCATCTTGCCGAGCGCGGATATTGATGGCAGCGGTTCGCATGATGACTCCTTCGATGTATTGACAAACGATATACGGATTGTAAATTGAAAAACACCGCTAGAAAACCGAGGCCAAACTAGCGGGCAAAGCGGATATGGGACAGGTCTCGGCGGCGATTCAAGCGGCGCTGGTGTAACTGTTTATGTTGAGTCACACCCTAGACTCACGCTCAACCTAACGACTCAGTATGGGTCTGAGGTCTTCCAGCTTGTCAAACAGGTGCCAAATATAGTTTTGCGTGCCGTTGACGCGATGCGGATGCAAGTCCGCTAAAGCGGGATCATTGCAGTAGTTATCAAAAGCTTGTTTAGACTGCCACTCAACCAAAATCAGCACTGAGCGCGGTTCAATGTCGCCAACGGCGACTTCGCGAAACTTCCCCAGCGCCACCACTCGACCACCGTGCGCTTGAACCTCTTGGGTTGATCGACGCGAATACGCCATGTATTCATCGCGGTTTGAGACGTTAAAAAGATTGAGTGCATAAACGGGTTGACTCATCACAAATCCTCCTATAAGCAAGCGCGGCGATCTTTGGCACACCCCCCAGTCGCCAACCAGCCACTACTTTTTGCTATATGTGATTTTTTTCGAGCCCGACTCGCAGCTGCCCACAACCTTAGCGTCACCCGCCGCGTCTTTTGCAACGACCGTCAGCTCATAACCTTTAACGCCTTTGCCATCCAATTTGGCGGCGATTTCGGACTTGAGCTCGTCGCAAGACTTGGCCGCGTAGGCTTGGCTGATGGATGCAATTAAAACGAACAAAAGTGCAGCGTATTTCATGGATAACCTCGTCATGTGAGTGAGTTGATGAAGTCTTGATAATAAATCAATGTCGAAAGTGCCGCACGCCGGTAAAGACCATGGCCACGCCGCGTTCGTTGGCGGCGGCGATCACCTCATCGTCGCGCACGCTACCGCCGGGCTGAATGACGCAAGTGGCTCCCGCGTCCACGACGACATCAAGGCCATCACGGAAGGGAAAGAACGCATCACTGGCAACCACCGATCCGACCAGCGACAAGCCAGCGTTATCGGCCTTGATGCTGGCGATGCGTGCCGAGTCGATGCGCGACATTTGCCCCGCCCCCACGCCCAGCGTCATGCCGCCCTTGCAGTAAACAATCGCATTGGATTTGACGTACTTGGCAACCGTCCACGCAAACAGCAAGTCTTGCAATTGCTCTGGCGTGGGCTGCTGGGTGGTCACTACTTTTAAATCGGTCAGTTCAAGCTCGTGGTTGTCGGCGCTTTGCATGAGCAGCCCAGAGCCGACGCGCTTGATGTCGCGAGCGTTGCGTCCGCGCTCCCACGCCGTTGCACCCTTTTCCCATGGTGCGGGCAGGGCAATTTTGAGCGCTCGCACATTGACTTTTTTCTTGAGTAGTACCAGCGCATCGGCCTCAAAATCTGGCGCAATCAGCACCTCGACAAACAGCTTGGTGACCATCTCCATGGTGGCTGCATCGACCTTGCGATTAAACGCGACGATGCCACCAAAAGCTGATGTGGGGTCGGTCTGCAAAGCCTTTTTGTAGGCGGCTTGCGGACTATCGCCCGTCGCTACGCCGCATGGATTGGCGTGCTTGACGATGACGCAAGCGCAAGTCTCGAAGCTTTTCACGCATTCCCATGCCGCATCCGCGTCGGCGATGTTGTTGTAGCTCAACTCTTTGCCCTGCAGTTGCTGCGCCGTGACGATGGAACCTGGGGCGGGATGGGTGTCGCGGTAAAAAGCCGCGTCTTGATGAGGGTTCTCACCGTAGCGCAGGTCTTGCACTTTGACAAAACGGCTGTTCGCCTGCGCACCATAACTGGCACGGGGTGCGGACAAGTCGCTGGGATTGAAACTGGACAAGTAGTCGCTAATTGCCGCGTCGTAATTGCTGATGCGGTTGAATGCGGCAACGGAGAGTGCAAATTTGGTGGCACGACTCACCTGACCTGTGCGGGTGAGCTGCGCCAAGACATCGGCATATTGGCTGCTGTCGGTAAGCACCACCACATCTTGCCAATTTTTGGCTGCGGAGCGCACCATGGCAGGGCCGCCAATGTCGATGTTTTCGATCGCGTCCTCTAACGTACTGCCTGCTTTGGCTACCGTGGCTTCAAACGGATAGAGGTTCACCACCAAGATGTCAATCGTCTGGATGCCGTGCTGCGCAAGCGCTTCGCTATGTTCGGGCACGCTACGCCTTGCCAGCAAACCACCGTGAATCTTGGGATGCAGCGTTTTGACGCGGCCATCCAGCATTTCAGGAAAGCCCGTCACGTCGGCAACCTCGCGCACAGGCAAGCCGCTAGCGGCGAGCAATTGAGCCGTGCCACCGGTGGAGAGCAGCTGGATGCCAAGTGCGTGGAGCGACTGAGCCAGCTCGGTAATGCCCGTTTTATCGGAGACGGACAGCAGCGCGGTGAGCTTAGAGGTCATATTCGGTTATTTTTCTACGTAGGGTGTTGCGGTTCATGCCCAGCCACTGGGCGGCCTTGGACTGATTGCCTCCGGCTTTTTCAAGTACGGCTGCCAGCAAGGGGCGTTCAAAGCAGCCCATGATCATGTCGTACAAATTGTGCGGCGCTACGCCGTCTAAATCTTTGAAGTACTCAGCCACGCTTTCGCTCACGCAGGCTTCCATTTTTTCTCTACTCATAACGCGCTATGTCTCAATCTCAGAATCAAAAAAATCTTTCACCGCTGCCAGCTGCGCACCGCAGCTATCCAGCGTATTCATGTGCTGGCGAAAGGCGGGCCCACCGGCCATCTCTTGTACGTACCAACCAATGTGCTTGCGGGCAGTATAAAGCCCCGTCCATTCGCCATACAACTCATAATGTTCCAACAGGTGCTCGACCAACCAGTCTTTGATCTGCACGCGCGAGGGCTCTGGCAGGCACTCGCCCGTTGCCAAGAAATGGGTGATTTCCCGAAAAATCCAGGGTCTGCCCTGGGCTGCTCGACCAATCATCACCGCATCCGCGCCCGTTGCCACCAGCACCGCTTTGGCTTTTTGCGGCGACGTGATGTCGCCATTGGCCACCACTGGCACACGCACAGCGGCCTTCACCGCAGCGATCGTGTCGTACTCGGCAACACCTTTGTAGCCCTGCTCGCGTGTGCGTCCATGAATGGTGAGCATTTGCACACCCGCCGATTCAGCCGCTTGTGCAATCGCTACGGCGTTCTTGTGATCGGCACTCCAGCCCGTGCGCATCTTGAGCGTCACTGGCACGCTGCCGAGTTGACAAGCGCTCACGACAGACTCAACAATCTCTAGCGCCAAACGCTCGTCTTGCATGAGTGCCGAGCCCGCCCATTTATTGCAAACCTTCTTGGCGGGACAGCCCATGTTGATGTCGATGATCTGCGCCCCTCGGTCGATGTTGTAGCGCGCAGCATCCGCCATCATCTGCGCATCCGTGCCCGCAATTTGTACGCTGATGGGTGCCACCTCGCCGCTGTGGTCAGCGCGGCGCGATGTTTTAAGACTGGTCCACAAATCCCTGCGCGAGGTCACCATCTCCGAGACCGCATAGCCCGCACCCAATCGCTTGCACAGCTTGCGAAAGGGGCGATCCGTCACGCCCGCCATCGGCGCAGCAAAGACGTTGTTGGGAAGGGTGTATGAACCTAGTTGCATCAAACTAAGATTGTCGCTGAGTCAGTCACCACTTACCGCAAAAGCACCGCCAGCGCACCCGCGCCGCCTGCATCAAGCCCAGCAGGCGCAAAAGCTGATACCTCGTCGATTTGCGCCAACCAGTGGGGTACTTTGTTTTTGAGTACCGAACCACCACTCTTGGAACCAAAACCCTGTCCATGGATGACCAGCGTCGCACGCCAACCTTTGCGCAAGCAGTGCTGAATGTGGCTCGCTAGCGCAGTGCGTGCCTCATCCACGCGCAAGTCGTGCAAGTCGCACACACCTTGCAGGCGCCAAGTGCCGCGCTGTAGTTTTTTAAGAACATCCTCGCCTACACCCAAGCGCCGGTAACAACCTCTCTCGAACAGATGCGTCGCATCAAAGTGATCACTCAGTGCAAGCGCAAGAGGCGCGGCCTCCCAGCGAGCTTGTGGCAAGGGGTTTTTGATCGATTTTGAAAGCATTGCATGCCTGAAAGCCTTATCTTGATTGGCTTGCAGGCCATCGTTGCCCACAAGCCTTGCAGGATGAGGCTTGCGGGATAGGTGCTCTTTTAATTTTTGCCCCATGGAGGGTAAATCAGCCCATTTGATGGGCTTGTTGTCAAGCGCCATATCAACAAGCTCCGGTTTCCTGCATCGACAGCGCATGCCCTCGTCCTACGATGATGTGATCTAGGACGCGCACATCAATCAAGGCCAGCGCAGCGCGTAGGGCTTGCGTGAGGGCCTTGTCCGCCCCAGATGGCTGCACATCGCCGCTGGGATGGTTATGCGCCAACACCACGCTGGCGGCACCGTGCTGCAAGGTGCGCAGCACGACTTCGCGCGGATAGACACTGGACTGGCTCAGCGTGCCGCGAAAGAGTTCTTCGCAGCTCATCAAACGTTGCTTGCTATCCAAAAACACCACCACAAAGCTCTCGTAGGGCAAAGCCCCGATGCGTAACTGGAGGTAGTCCTTCATGGCGTGGGCGGACTCAAAGATGGGTTTGTCGCTGAGCCGCTCTTTCAGCGCACGCCTTGAAAGCTCCAGCACAGCCAGCAGCTCGGCACGTTTGGCCGGACCTATGCCTTTGATTTGTTTGAGCGCCTCGGACGGTGTGCTTAACAGGCCTGTAATGCCACCAAACTGATCTAGCAACTCCTGCGCCAAGAGCAGCACGTTCTTGCCTTTCATGCCAGTGCGCAGCAGCAGCGCCAGCAGCTCAGCGTCGGCCAAAGCACCCGCGCCGCGTGTGAGTAATTTTTCGCGTGGTCTGGCTTCAAGGGGTAGATCGGTGAGGGTCATCTGGCTAAGTGCAATGAACGAGGCAAGGGGCTGGATAATCGAGAGATTATGACG
>CAZAIW010000040.1:9540-14034 GCA_964485285.1 uncultured Burkholderiaceae bacterium
CCAGACAACACCCACCATCACGGCACATTCCTTCCTCACGCTGCACTACCGGCTCTCTAGCTTGGCGGGCGCGGACATCATCAACACCTTCAACGACCAACCCGCGACGCTGAGCCTAGGCACCGAGCAGCTCTCCCCCGCACTAGAGGCCTGCCTGCTCGGGTTGACCGAGGGGGCGCATGAGACGTTTGAGCTTCCCGCCAACTCCGCTGCTTTTGGCGAGCACAACCCCGACATGGTGCAGTGGGTGGCGCGTAGTTTGCTCAAAAAGTTCAGCCTCCAGCCCAAATCGGTGGATGAGTCCTATGCCGTTGGCGATGTGGTTCAGTTTCCAACACCCGATGGGCAAGCCACATACGCTGGTGCTGTGCAAGCCGTCACCCCAGACGCCGTTCAATTTGATTTCAATCATCCACTGGCCGGTGAGCCGGTGCGCTTTGAGGTTCAGATTTTGGGCATCCTATGACGAACCTAACGCCCCCACCGCCCAGCCTACAAGAGATCATTCTTGCCCAGCCCCGTGGGTTTTGCGCCGGGGTTGATCGCGCCATTGATATTGTCGAGCGTGCCCTTGCAAAGTTTGGTGCCCCCATTTACGTCAGGCACGAAATCGTCCACAACACCTATGTCGTGAACGATTTGAAGTCACGCGGCGCTATTTTTATTGAAGATTTAGACGAAGTCCCAGCTGGTGCCACGCTAGTCTTTTCTGCGCATGGCGTGAGTAAAGCCGTGCAGCAAGAGGCCGCAGCGCGTGGCTTTACGGTGTTTGATGCGACGTGTCCGCTGGTCACCAAAGTCCATATCGAAGTGGCCAAACTCGCCAAAGAGGGCTATGAGTTCATCATGATTGGCCATAAAGGTCATCCCGAGGTAGAGGGCACGATGGGACAACTCACGGGGGGCATTCACTTGGTTGAAGATGTGGCTGATGCTGCCGCCATCCAGCCGGCTCAAACCGATAAATTAGCACTCGTTACACAAACGACGTTGAGTGTGGACGACGCAGCAGACATCTCAAAAGCCGTGTTGGCGCGATTTGCGCATGTGCGCTTACCCAAAATGCAAGACATTTGCTACGCCACACAAAACCGACAAGATGCCGTCAAACAACTGTCCTCGCAAGTTGATGTGGTGATCGTCGTGGGCAGCCCCACCAGCTCCAACAGCAACCGCCTTGCTGAGTTGGCCCGCAAACTAGGTGTTACCAGTTACATGGTCGATAACGTCCAAGAAATTCAACCCGATTGGCTGGCAGGCACATGCCGTGTGGGCGTGACGGCCGGAGCGTCTGCGCCCGATGTACTGGTTCAGGCCGTCATCTCGCGCATAAAAGCGCTGGGTGCCACGGCCGTCACCCGTGTGCGCCAAATGGATGGCATCGAAGAGAGCGTTAAATTTCCACTGCCCAAAGGCTTGAAAGCATAAGGAGGACACCATGTCCGCACTGTCCTTTGATATCGGTATTGGTGGCATGACTTGCGCGTCATGCGTAGCGCGTGTGGAACGCGCGATTGCGAAGCTGCCAGAGGTCGCCGCAGTGAGCGTGAACTTGGCGACGGAGTCCGCGCGTGTGACGTGGCGATCGCCAGACGACACCCACACCCAGCAAGCACGGCTGCGTCGCGCGGTACGCGACGCAGGCTATGAACCCTTGGTTGCGGCGCACCTTGAACAAACGCCTGTGACACCTTGGCATGGCTTTGGCCCCGTCGCCGTGGGCCTGATGCTCAGCGCGCCGCTGGCCTTGCCGATGCTCGGTGATCTGTTGGGCCAACACTGGATGCTGCCCGCGCTTTGGCAGTGCTTGCTCGCCACACCTGTTCAGTTTGTGCTGGGCGCGCGCTTTTACAAAGCCGCTTGGCATGCGGTGCGTGCAGGCAGTGGCAATATGGATTTGCTCGTCGCCTTGGGCACCACAGCGGGCTGGCTGCTGTCGATGTGGTTGTGGCTCAGCGCGCCTGCGGGTGCGATGGTGCATTTGTATTTTGAAGGCTCGGCTGTCGTCATTACCTTGGTGCTGTTGGGCAAGTGGCTAGAGGCGCGTGCGAAGCGCCAAACCACAGATGCCATTCGTGCCCTGCATGCGCTGCGCCCCGCACGTGCGCGGGTGATCACCCCCGATGGCGAGCAAGACATACCGATCGAAGAGCTGCTGCTGGGTGACCGTTTGGTGGTCTTGCCCGGCGAACGCTTTGCGGCAGACGGTGTGGTCTTAGAAGGACAAACGCAAGTCGATGAGTCCATGCTCACGGGCGAGCCGCTGCCCGTACACAAACACGTCGATGCGCATGTGACAGGTGGCAGCATCAATGGGGATGGGCGCGTGGTGGTTCACGTCAGCGCGACGGGGACGGCGACGGTGTTGGCCAACATCATTCGCTTGGTCGAAGACGCGCAAGCGGCCAAGGCACCGATTCAGCGCTTGGTGGATCAAGTCTCTGCCGTGTTTGTGCCCGTGGTGTTGGTGCTGGCATTGCTGACCTTGTTGACTTGGTGGCTGACAGGCCACAGCCTCGAGGTGTCGCTGATCCACTGTGTCGCGGTGCTGGTGATTGCGTGTCCCTGTGCGCTCGGGCTGGCTACGCCTGCGGCCATCATGGCGGGAACGGGGGTGGCTGCGAAGCACGGCATTCTCATCAAAGACGTGCAAGCCTTGGAGCTTGCGCACAAGGTCGATACCGTGGCGTTTGACAAGACAGGCACCTTGACGGTGGGCGAGCCGCGCTTGCTGTCCTTGAGCCTGGCGCAGCCTAGCGGTGATGGGGATGCTGCTTCCAGCAACATCGCTTCACCCGCCCTGCTCGCTTTGGCGGCCAGCTTGCAAAGTGGCAGCGCGCATCCACTGGCGCGTGCGGTGGTGCAAGCCGCCAAAGCACAAGGCATTAGCCACGCTGCACCCCAAAGCATGCGCGCCGTTGCAGGACTGGGTACGGAAGGGATGGTGCAAGAGCGCCACTTGCTGCTCGGTAGCCTGCGCTGGATGGCCGAGCTGGGCGTGCCCGCGCATAGCTGGCAAGCGCAAGCACAGGCCTTGCAAATGCAAGGAGCCACGGTCTCGGTACTGGCCGAGCGCAACAACGCTGGTGTTCAAGCGCTGGCCTTGCTGGCTTTTGGCGATGAGCCCAAGCCCGGCGTACAAAAAGCCATCGAGGCGCTACGCGCACGCGGCTTGCGGCTGGCCATGATCTCTGGCGACAACCAAGGTGCTGCGCAAGCCATGGCCGTGCGTTTAGGACTCAGACCGCACGAGGTGCATGCCGAGGTCATGCCGGGCGACAAGGCCGCCTTGATTCAAAGCTTGCAGCAGGGCGCACAAGGCGCGCCGCATGTGGTGGCTTTTGTCGGTGACGGCATCAACGATGCTCCTGCCCTTGCGGCGGCTGATGTGGGTTTGGCCATGGCGAATTTGCATGCCAACGGACAACAAGGCGGCACTGATGTGGCCATGCAGGCCGCGGGCATTACGCTGATGCGCGGGGATGTGGCGCTGGTCGCAAGTGCGCTGGACATCTCAGCACGCACCGTGGCCAAAATCCGGCAAAACTTATTTTGGGCATTTGCTTACAACGCCGCAGGCATTCCCCTCGCTGCTTTGGGCTACTTGAACCCCGTGGTCGCAGGCGCGGCGATGGCGCTGAGTTCGGTGAGCGTGATGACCAATGCGCTGCTGCTCAAGCGGTGGAAGCCTTAACAGCTTATGCATAAAGTTGCTGCGCCCTCCAAGAAAAAAAACCGCCCACTGTTTAGCAGTGAACGGTTTTTGTAGTGGTTGCGCGAGTAGGATTTGAACCTACGACCTTTGGGTTATGAGCCCAACGAGCTACCAAGCTGCTCCATCGCGCGTCAGATTTGGTAAGGGAGTCTGATTGTCAGCGATCCCTACAAATTTGTCAATGTTTATTCAGCTTTTGCATCCACTGGGGCAGCGTCAGCCACAGGGCGATCAACCAACTCAACAAAAGCCATGGGGGCGTTATCGCCTTGGCGGAAACCCATTTTTAGGATGCGGGTATAGCCACCTGGACGAGCTTGGTAGCGAGGGCCCAGCTCAGCAAACAACTTGACAACGCTATCGCGATCACGCAAACGATCAAACGCCAAACGCTTGTTCGCCAATGTTGGCGTTTTAGCCAGTGTGATCATAGGTTCAATAACACGACGCAGCTCTTTTGCTTTAGGCAATGTCGTCTTGATGGCCTCATGCTCGATCAAGGAATTCATCATGTTTTGCAGCATCGCCAAACGATGAGAGCTGGTTCGATTTAATTTACGTAAGCCTAGTCCGTGTCGCATATTTTTCCTTTAAAAGTTTTTTATTAAAAGCACAGCCGTATCAGGTACTGCGCAGTTGGGGTTTAATGACTGAGTTACTTGTCAGTCAGTCCAGCTGGTGGCCAGTTATCAATCTTCATGCCTAGTGTCAAACCGCGTGAAGCCAAAACTTCTTTGATTTCGTTGAGCGATTTGCGGCCTAAATTAGGTGTCTTTAGT
>CAZAIW010000041.1:0-8345 GCA_964485285.1 uncultured Burkholderiaceae bacterium
GGCGTAGACCAAGCTTTGCAGATGCTCGCGGTAGGCCAGCATGTCTTGAATCGGGCGCGTGGCAACGCCGGAGTCCATCGCCGCTTTGGCTACCGCTGGAGCGATGATGACCATCAATCGCGGATCAAATGGCTTGGGGATTAAGTATTGCGGGCCAAAAGCCAGCTGCTCGCCTGCATAAGCTGCAGCAACCACTTCGCTTTGCTCGGCCTGGGCGAGCTCGGCAATAGCACGCACGGCAGCAATTTCCATCTCATCTGTAATCGTGGAAGCCCCCGCATCAAGGGCACCTCTAAAGATGTACGGGAAGCACAGCACGTTGTTCACTTGGTTGGGATAGTCGGTGCGGCCTGTCGCCACAATGGCATCGTCACGGACCGCGTAAACGTCGCTTGGGGTGATTTCTGGATTGGGGTTGGCCAAGGCCAAAATCAAAGGCTTTGTCGCCATTGACTTGACCATGTCTTGCTTGAGCACGCCGCCAGCGGAGAGTCCCAAAAAGATGTCTGCATCTTGGATCACTTCAGCCAGTGTGCGGGCATCGGTTTTTTGTGCGAATTGGATTTTGTCTTCGTCCATCAGCTCGGTGCGTCCCTCGTACACCACGCCAGCCAGATCAGTCACATAAATGTTTTTGCGTGGAATACCCAGTTTGAGGAGTAGACCTAAGCAGGCCAAAGCCGCTGCTCCTGCACCACTGGTGACCAATTTAACTTGGGCGATGTCTTTGCCAGTGACCTTTAGACCATTTAAAACGGCGGCTCCCACCACAATGGCTGTGCCGTGTTGATCATCATGAAAGACCGGTATCTTCATGCGCTCGCGTAGTTTGCGCTCGACATAAAAACAATCCGGGGCTTTGATGTCCTCTAAGTTGATACCGCCAAACGTGGGTTCGAGTGCAGCGATGATCTCCACCAACTTATCCAGATCGTCCCGCTCGTTGATCTCAATATCAAACACATCAATGCCAGCAAATTTTTTGAAGAGCACGGCTTTGCCCTCCATCACCGGCTTGGCGGCCAAGGGGCCGATATTGCCAAGACCCAGAACGGCCGTTCCGTTGGTGATGACTCCTACCAAATTACCACGGGCGGTGTATTTGAAGGCGTTAGCCGGGTCTCGCACAATCTCCTCGCAAGGAGCGGCCACGCCCGGCGAGTACGCCAGCGCAAGATCACGCTGATTGATCAATTGCTTGGTGGCGGCAATTTGAATTTTCCCGGGGGTAGGGTGCGCGTGATAGTCCAGCGCCGCCGTACGTAGTTCTTGAATTTTGTTGGATGTGTCGTCTCTTGTCATTTTTTGTAGCAAGCGTATTGCAAGCAGTCAGTTTTCGTAAGGTGTTAGATTCTAGTCCTCTATGACTGAGCAAACTACGCAAAAACCACAAGCCGCCACTTCGTATATTCCCGTACAGACACCTCCTATGGGGCTGTTGGCTTGGGTGCTTATTTTTGCGACTCCAGCGTTTTGGAGCGTTAATTATTTGATTGCTCGTAAGGCTCCGGCTTTCATTGCGCCACATGCGCTGGCGTTTGCACGCTGGGGATTGGCAGCTTTAATGCTAGGTACTTTTGCTTGGACAGAGTTAAAGGCCAAGCGCCACTTGATATGGGCGGAGCGCTGGCAGTTTTTGAGCTTGGGTGTGCTCGGGATGTGGGTGTGCGGTGCTTGGGTGTACATCGGTGCACGCACCACATCGGCTAACAACATTGCGCTGATTTATGCCTTATCCCCCGTGTTCATTGCTTTGGCAGCGGCTTTGTTTTTAAGGGAGCCGCTGCGTAAGCACCAGTGGGTGGGCGTGGGGTTGGCATTGCTGGGGCTGGTGCATGTGGTCATTCAAGGGAATTGGCACAAGCTTGCGCAAACGCAGTTTGTTGCGGGTGATGCTTGGATTTTGGGTTGCGCTGTGGCTTGGGCGATTTATTCGATTTGCCTCAAACGGTGGCCTAGCCAATTTAGTCCGCTGGCCAGGCTGGTGTTGATCGCGCTGGCGGGGTCGTTGGTGACACTTCCACTGGCCATCCTAGAGGCTTTGTCGGGTATCGCGTACAGCCAAACGGTACTGGGCTGGACGACGGCGCTGTTGGTGTTGGGGGCCGCCTTGTTCCCGGGTGCTGGCGCGTACCTCTCGTATGCAACGCTGCAAAAACGGATAGGCGCGTCCCGCACCGCGCTGGTTTTGTATTTGGGGCCGCTGTACGCGGCGCTGCTGGCTTGGATCGTGCTGGGCGAGCCGCTGCATGACTATCACGCAGTAGGAGCTCTCATTATTTTGCCGGGGCTGTTTTTAGCATCGCAGTCCAGCCATCGGGCATCTTGATTAGCGCATGAGCGCTTCGATGTCTTGGGCTTTCACCGGGACATCTCGGCTCAGTAGCTCGCAGCCCGAGCGCGTCACCAGCGCATCATCTTCAATGCGAATGCCGATGTTGTGGTAGCGCTCAGGCACACCTGCAGCGGGACGCACGTAGATGCCGGGCTCTAGCGTGAGCACCATGCCCTCGCGCAAGATGCGACTGGGGCGTACTTGCACCATTTGTTGGGTGATGGGGTCGATTTTCTCGGTGACAAGGTGCGACTCGGACGGCTCGATATAACTGCCGCAGTCGTGAACGTCCATGCCCAGCCAGTGACTGGTGCGGTGCATATAAAACGGCGTGTAAGCGCGCCGCTCAATTACGTCTTGAAGGCTGCCTACTTGGTTGCGATCGAGCAAACCCACGTCCAGCATGCCTTGGGCGAGAACCGCGACAGCCGCGTCGTGCGGGTCATTAAAGCGCTTGCCTGCCTTTGTTGCGGCGACGGCGGCTTCTTGGCTGGCGAGAACGATGTCGTAGAGCTCACGCTGCGCCGCTGTAAAGATGCCGTTGGCTGGAAAAGTCCGCGTGATGTCTGACGCATAGCCATGCAGCTCGCAGCCTGCGTCGATTAAGACCAGATCGCCGTTTTTAATGGGAGCCGTATCTGCCCGGTAATGCAGCACACAGGCGTTGGCACCCGCCGCTACGATGGAGCTGTAGGCGGGGTACTCTGAGCCATGCAGGCGAAATTCGTGTAGCAACTCGGCATCTAAATGGAACTCGCACGTGTCCAGCCCAGCACGTAATCGCTGGCGACACGTTTGCATGGCGCGGATGTGTGCTCCTGCGCTGATTTGTGCGGCGCGACGCATGATGTCCACTTCATGTGCGTCCTTGATCAATCGCATCTCATCAAGTAGCGCACACAAGTCGCGCTGCTCAGAGGGACACGTCACGCCTTGCCGAGTTTTGGCACGCACCGCGTCCAACCACTGGGTCACTTGATGGTCGAGCCCGGGGTGGGTTGCGAAGGGGAAATAAACAACTTGCGTGTTCTCCAGCAGCATGGGCAGATGCATGTCCAGCTCGTGGATAGCGAAAGCGCTTTGCACTCCGAGTGTTGACGGCGCGGCGATAGGCCCCAGACGATAGCCATCCCAAATTTCTTTGGCTGCGTCTTTGGGTTGGCAAAACAAAATGGCGTGTCCATTGGCCAGCAAAACTAGGGTGGCGTTCGGCTCCGAAAATCCGGTCAGGTAATAAAAGTAGCTATCAAAGCGGAACAAGAAATCACTGTCGCGGTTGCGGCGCTGCTCTGGAGCCGTAGGAATGATGGCGATGCCGCCCTTGGCAAGTTGGGAGGCAAGGCGAGCGCGGCGCTGGGCGTAGATAGAGTGGGTCATAGCTTGCTTATATGCGTTCAAAAAAAGAGTGATAAATACCTTGAAATTCGAACATGGTACTTTCGAATTTCAAGGTGTTTTTGATCAGAAAAATCGGGAAAGTTCAATTGAATCCCCAATCGGGGCGCATGGTTTTAAGCTGCGCTAATGGGATCGCTTCGATGGGGGTCGTCGTTGCGGTGTGAAAGAGGCTATAGCGTCGCTCACCAGGGTACACCACGTAGAGTGCGTCAAGATGCAGATCGGAGATGGCTGCGAGCATGGATGCCGTCACCTTGGGTGCATCCACCCGTTTGAATTCAACGCCGATGCGCAGGCCGTGCTTGAGCATGAGTAAATCGAGTTCTGCGCCTGCGTGAGTGGCCCAAAAATAGGATTCGTCGGGTTGCGCAACTTGCAGCACTTGCTCTAACGCAAAGCCTTCCCAACTCAGTCCGCTTTGAGGATGCATCCACACTTGCTCGGGGCTTGAAACACCCCATAAATAGTGGAGTAGGCCTGAATCACGGATGTAAATTTTCGGCGTTTTAACTTGGCGCTTATTGAGGTTTTCATGCCAAGGTGGGAGCTGACGAACCAGCTGCAGACCTGTCAAAAAATCGAGGTAACGCCGTACGGTTGGCTCGCTGACACCGAGCGTTCGTGCGGGCTGCGCAGCATTCCAGATTTGCGCATGAAAGTGCGCAAGGATGCGCCAAAACCGCTGCATCACAGGTGTTGCCACATACAAGCCAAGCTGTGGAAGGTCCCGCTCAATGACCAGTGAGAGATAGTCCCGTAGCCAACGGAAAGCCGATGCATCGCCACTTGCCAAGTAAGCGCGTGGGAAGCCACCGCGTAGCCACAGTTTGCTCCAATGGGTTTTTTCCGTTGAACCAATCTCCCACAGCGCAAGCCCCGACATCTGCAAAAGTCCTAATCTGCCAGTGAGTGACTCGCTGGACTGTTGCAGCATGAGCGGTGATGCGCTGCCGAGCAATAAAAATTGTGAGGGACGTGCCTCTTGGTCAATTAAGTTGCGCAGTATTGGAAACAAGTCCGCGCGACGCTGGACTTCGTCAATGATGATGGTTTTTCCTTGCTGGAGTAAATTTTGCAAAATAGCCCTAGGTTCAGCTAAAGATTGAAGTGCCTCTGGGTCTTCTAAATCAAAGTAAGGACAGTCGTGCTCGGCTGCGTACGCACGTGATAGCGTGGTCTTGCCTACTTGGCGTGCACCTAAGAGTGCAATCGCTCGCGACTCGGACAGACGAGCAGACAGTGTCGAAAAAAAATCAGATCGATCAATCATCGAGGCATCATAACACCTTGAAATTCGAACATAGCACTTTCGAATTTCAAGGTGTTTTATTCAATTACCGGTTCAATTCTTGCAGCCTCTCGGGAGTGCCGACATCCGTCCAGGGGCCAGTGTAGAGCTGGGCACTGACCCAGCCTTTGTCCATGGCATCACGTAGTAGCGGAGCCAACGCAGCCTTTACGCCATCAGGGTTTCCGGCTGGTATGTGGGTTTTGCTTTCAGCAAAAAAGGATTGTTTATAAAGACCAATCGTCGAGTATGTCCAGCGCGGCTGGTCGCAGTCTTGGGGTAGATTGAGCGCCAGTTGACTCTTTGTCAAACCAAAATCGCCTTTAGGGTGATGCGGTGGATTGGGTACTAGCCAAATGTGCGCGAGTTTGTCGCTGGCTGCAAACGCCTTATAAGCGCTGGCTGCGAATTCAAATTCAGGGGCAAAAACGTCGCCTGCAACGAGCCAAAACGTATCTGCCAACAAGGGGAGGGCGCGGATGATGCCGCCCGCCGTTTCTAGTGCTCCTGTCTCTTGCGAGTGAGTGCCTGCAAGCCCTTCGCGGGAGTAAAAAATGCTCACCTTCAACTCATCGATGTCCTGCAGGCCTTGCTCTATAAGGCTTCCCAGCCATGCCGTGTTGACGACCAAGCGTTGATTGGCTTGCCGGGCAAGTGCCTCGATGTGCCAACGTATTAAGGGCTTGCCTCGGACGGGGAGCATGGGTTTGGGGCACATGTCCGTGAGCGGGCGCATACGCTCGCCACGACCAGCGGCGAGAATCATGGCGGTGGCTGCAGTTGTGCAGGCGCCAGGTGCGGCGCAGGTGTTGGAAGAGTGCATGCCCGAAGTTTATGAGCTTAGTAAAATCTAGGGTTTGCACTGATTTGAATTTCTCCTCCACCCATCCCCACCTATAAGCGAATCACCTATGGCAACAACAACAGCTCCCACTCAACAACAGCAAATGGCCAACGCGATCAGGGTGCTCGCCATGGATGCGGTGCAGGCTGCTAACTCGGGGCATCCCGGTGCGCCCATGGGCATGGCTGATATGGCAGTGGCGCTGTGGCATGAGCACCTCTCGCACAACCCCGCCAATCCGCATTGGCCGAATCGGGATCGTTTTGTGCTCTCTAACGGTCACGGCTCAATGTTGATTTACGCGCTCTTGCATTTGACGGGTTACGAGCTGCCCATGAGCGAGCTAAAAAACTTCCGTAAGCTGCACAGCAAAACCGCTGGACACCCCGAGGTTGGCATCACGCCCGGCGTTGAGACGACCACAGGGCCGCTGGGTCAAGGCATCACCAATGCGGTGGGCATGGCGTTGGCAGAAAAACTGCTAGCCGCCGAGTTCAATCGCCCCGAGCACACCATCGTCAACCATCACACCTATGTCTTTTTAGGCGATGGTTGTTTGATGGAAGGCATCAGCCACGAGGCTTGTGCGCTAGCGGGTGCTTGGAAGCTGAATAAGTTGATTGCGCTGTATGACGACAACGGCATCTCGATTGATGGTCAAGTCGCGCCTTGGTTTGTGGACGACACGCCGGCGCGCTTTAAGGCCTACGGCTGGAACGTGATCGCGGGCGTGGATGGACACGATGCCAAGGCTGTGAGCGCCGCCATTGCGAAGGCCAAAATCAGTCCAGAAAAACCTACGCTGATTTGCTGCAAAACCAGTATCGGCAAAGGCTCACCCAATCGCGCAGGAACGGCTAAAGCACACGGCGAGCCACTAGGTGCCGAAGAGATCGCCCTCACGCGCACGGCGCTGGGCTGGACATCGGCACCTTTTGAAATGCCGCCTCAGCTACAGGCCTTATGGGATGGACGCTCTAGGGGCGACAAGCTGGAGAGTCAATGGAATAAAGCCTTTGCAGCCTATGGCAAAAAATATCCTGATCTAGCAGCCGAATTCACGCGCCGTATGGCAGGCGAGCTACCCAAGAATTTTGCGCAAACCGCGTTCGATGCAGTGGTGGCTGCGCATACCAAAGCCGAAACCGTTGCGTCGCGCAAAGCCAGTCAAATCGCATTGGAAGCCTTTACCGCTGCGCTGCCCGAAATGCTGGGCGGTAGCGCTGACTTGACCGGCTCTAATCTCACCAACACCTCATCGACACCGGCGCTACGCATGGACGAGGCGGGCAACGTCCGGCGCGACGCGCAGGGGCAGTTGGGACGTCACATCAACTACGGCGTGCGCGAGTTCGGTATGGCTGTCATCATGAACGGCGTGACGCTGCACGGTGGTTTTATTCCGTATGGCGGGACATTCCTCACCTTTAGCGACTACTCGCGTAACGCCATCCGCATGGCGGCACTGATGAAGCAGCGTGTCATTCACGTCTTCACGCACGACTCCATTGGCCTTGGCGAAGACGGCCCGACTCATCAGTCGATTGAACACGCTGCTAGCTTGCGCTTGATTCCTCATTTGGATGTGTGGCGTCCCGCCGATACGGCAGAGACAGCGGTGGCATGGGCGGTGGCGCTGCAAAACAAAAACAAACCAACGGCGCTGCTTTTATCGCGCCAAAACTTGCCGTATGCACCCAAGCAAGAGCTGGCCGACATCAGCAAAGGCGCTTATGTGCTGGCGGAGCCGTCCGAAGTGGGGATGCGCCGCAAAGCCCAAGCGGTCATCATCGCCACGGGGTCGGAGGTGCAACTCGCGCTCAAGGCGCAGTCACTGCTGGCAACGCGCCATATCGCTGTGCGCGTGGTCTCCATGCCCAGCACGACTACGTTTGACAAGCAAACGGTGGCGTACAAAAACGCGGTGCTACCCAAAGGCTTGCCACGTGTTGCTGTAGAGATGGGGTCGACTGATGGCTGGTGGAAATACGGCTGCGCGGCCGTGGTCGGCATCGACACCTACGGTGAGTCGGCCCCTGCGCCCGTGCTCTTTGAGCATTTTTGTTTCAAACCAGAAAATGTGGCGGCAACTGTGATTCGGGTGATTTGATTTTCGATTTTTTATTTTTTTATTTTGAAGGGACTGAGCGATGACAACAAAAATTGGTATTAACGGTTTTGGCCGTATCGGGCGCATGGTGTTTCGCGCGGCTGTGCAAAACTTTTCGGACATTGAGATCGTCGGTATCAATGATTTGCTAGAGCCAGATTACTTGGCGTACATGCTCAAGTACGACAGCGTGCATGGTCGTTTTAAGGGCGACGTGTCTGTTGATGGCAACGCGCTGATCGTGAACGGCAAGCGCATCCGTTTGACGCAAGAGCGTGACCCTGCCGCGCTGAAGTGGGGCGACGTGGGCGCAGATGTGGTGATCGAAGCGACGGGCTTGTTTTTGGATAAAGCATCGGCGCAAAAACAC